>CACZGZ010000051.1:8848-21383 GCA_902780845.1 uncultured Eubacteriales bacterium | reverse complement strand
GGCTGCACCCAAGAAGGAAGCTGCTCCCGAGGCACCCGTAGCACCTAAAGCACCTGAAGCACCTCAGGCAAACGCATAAGTGAGACAAACTTTCTGTTAATAAAAAGGCATCCGTGATCCGGATGCCTTTTTTACTTGCTATTTATATTTCGTTTTGTGTCATCAGTTCTGGAACATATGGAGTCTGAACTTAGAAGACAGGTACCTGAGCATCGCTCCTCCTGCGATGCAGTTTCCTTTTTTATCCAGGGACGGTCCGTAGATGCCGATACCCATCAATTTATCCACGACGGAAAGAAGGCCGCCGCCGACTCCTGACTTGGTGGGGAGACCAACTTCCACAGCGAACTGGCCTGAGCCGTCATACATGCCGCAGGTGAGCATGATGGTCTTGACCACCTTAACGGTATCCGAACTCAGGACTCTTTCCCATGTAACGGGATCTGCACCATCACATGCAAGGGTAAGCCCCAGATTGGCAAGGGAGCAGGCGTTTACGCTGAGCGAACACATAGCTGTGTACAGCTTGAGGATCTCATCGACGTCGTTCTCGATGATGCCTTTTGATTTAAGCAGCCAGCCTATGGCTCTGTTTCTCTCGCAGTGATCCATTTCGGATCTGAAGACCTTCTCATCCAGCCTTATTGAATCGTCACGCATTAGTTTTCTGGAGATATCCAGCATCTGCGTGAAATTAATTTTTCCCATCAAAAGGTCCGTCACGGCGATCGCCCCTGAATTTATCATGGGGTTATAGGGCTTTCCGGAGACGAGATCAAGTTCAACTATGGAGTTGAACGCTTCGCCTGATGGTTCCATACCGACTCTTTGGAATACGGCATCGTATCCACAGGTCTCCAGAGCTATGCTTAAGGTGATGACCTTTGATATACTCTGTACGGTGAATCTGGTCTCCACGTCTCCTGCTGAGTACACCTGACCGCTCCTGTCCGCGATGGCGATCCCCAGGGCGTTCTTGTCCGACTTCGCGAGTTCCGGGATATAGTCAGCCACCTCACCAAACGGTATCTCCCTGCGTCCTGCATCGAGGACCTTATCCAATGACTGTGCTATCTTTTCCAAATCCATTTTGTTTCCTCTTAAAGCGTTCTGATCTTTTCAGCGAGAGCCTTGATGTACAAAGGACTGGAGCCGCAGCATCCGCCGATGTATTTTAATCCCGGGACTTCCGCAGCCTTCGATACTTCCTCCGCAAAATCACTGTAATCCACTTCGGATCCGCCTTCTACCTTGGGTTTGCCGGCGTTGGGCTTGTAGATCAGTGGGATGTCCGTAACTTCACCGTACTCCTTTATTATCGGAAGAGTCTCTTCGGGACCTTCGGAACAGTTGAGGCCGATGGCTTCGGGTCCGAACTCAGCCAGAGTCTCGGCTATCTGCTTAGGAGTGTTTCCGAACATTGTGCGGCCGCCTTTTTTGGGGTTGTATTTTGTGAAGCTCATGGAGCAAAGAAGGGGAACGTCGTACTGTCTCGCTTCCTCGCAGGCTATCTTCAGCATCTCCAGATCCATGAAGGTCTCGAGGAAGATGCCATCGGGCTTCTCCATCATTCCGTATTTCATCATTTCCCTGAAACATTCGCGGGCTTCTTCCTTTGCGATGTTTCCGAAAGGAATGAGAAGACCGGTGAGGGGTCCTATGTCGAGGAGCACCCTGGCTCTGTCACCCGCTGCGTCCTTTGCCAGGATCACGCCTTCTCTTACAATCTCTTCGACAGAAAAGTCAAAGGGAGCTACAGAGGGGCGGTTGGCGCTGAAGGTGTTTGAGAGCACAAAGTCAGATCCCGCGTCGATGTACTCCGATGCGAGTTCCTTTACAGCGTCGGGAAAGAGCTTGTTGAATCTCCAGACGGGACCGTTGTCTCCCGTCTTGGCCCAGAGGCAGGTGCCGTTTGCACCGTCTAACAAAAGGATGTCTTTCTTCATTGTTTCCTCCATGTTATATCAATCGGTGAATGCCGGAAGGCGTTTCTCTATAATGTAAGCCAGTATTCCGATGAGGATACCGGATATAAGTCCTGAAAACAGCAGAACGGGGAAGTAACTTAAGATGCCGGTGTTTTGCAGAAGGACTACGGCTGTTATGAGCTGGCCCAGGTTGTGGCAGACGCCGCCTGCCATGCTGACTCCAATCATGCTGAATTTATCCGTGCGGTAGAGCAGGTACATGACGATGATACTCAAAATACCGCCTGCAAGGGAATAGATCATGCCGAAGACCCCGCTGAAGAGGAGACCGGCTGCCACTATCCTAACCATGTTTATGGTGAAGGAATATCTGAAGCCCATGCGGTATATTGCGATTATTATCACCAGGTTCGCAAGGCCGAGCTTGATGCCTGGTACGGGAACCGGTATGGGGACCAGCACCTCTATGTAGCTGAAGATCAGGGCCAGGGCAGCGAACATGGCGCTTATCGCAACGAGCCTCGTGCGCCTGTCGTGCGGGCGGGAAGTTTTAGCCTGAGATGACATCGGCTTCACCTCCTTCTCCTTTGATCTCGACCACTACGCGGTTGGGGAGGCAGACTATGCTGTCGCCCTTAAGTGATATGGCTCCGTGGTCCACGCAGACCTGGTTTTTGCAGGAAGCGGAATCCATGCGTACCGTGCCGTCCTCGATCACGATAACGTTAACGTGACCCTCGCTCTCAACGGTGATGGTCTGATCCTCCGAAAGGGCATAGATACCGTAGGTATCGCCGTTTAAGGTGACCACCACGTCGGTGCCTCCTGCCTGCTTCGCCAGAGGTCCGAAGGAGATGACGAGCCCGATAACCACTATTAAGATGAACAGTATTACGTCCGCTTTCTTTATCATGGGTTTATTATATCATAAAGACCGTTTCTGTCAAAGCGGAGTACCTGACTAAAAGTGCAAGACAAGGGGTTCGGGTATATGGTATAATACATAATATGCAGAGAAAAATAATAACCAAATTAAATATTTTGATACTTATAGCTATGATCGTTGTTGCGGGATCGCTTTCAGGCTGCGGGAGCACGGGCACATGGAGCGGCTACTCCAAGCAGTCGTTCTATTTTGACACGATCTGCGAGATCACCATATTCGATCTCGATCCCGCATATTTTGATGATCTGACTGAAGATAACTTCGAGGATACCTCAAACGCTCTGATCACAGACGCCTTCAAGCTTATGAGCGAGTACGAGAAGACCCTTTCCAGGACGATCGATGGTTCGGATATCGACCGAATCAATAAGGCTTCGGGCGAGGCGACCGCGGTGAATGAGGAAACTCTTCAGGTCATAAGCAAAGGAATCGGATTCGGAGACCTGTCCGGCGGAGTGTTCGACATCACGGTCGGAAAGGCATCCACCCTCTGGGATTTCCATGAAAGCCTTGAAGAGGGGGGCACTGAGGTGCCTTCTGCGGAAGCTCTTAAGGAAGCGTCCGAACATATCGATTACAAAGCCATCTCCATGGATGAAGCATCAGGAACGGTCAGACTCGATGACCCTGAAATGATGCTCGACCTGGGGGGAATCGCCAAGGGATACATAGCTGACAGAGTCTCGGAATATCTGAGAGGCCTGGGCGTCACGAGCGGGATCGTGAACCTCGGAGGAAATATCGAGGTTATCGGCGGCAAAGCAGGGTCCTTAGGAGCTTCTTTGGAAGAGCAGTCTGATTTCAGCCTGGGGATCAGGGACCCTCTGGATGAGACCGGAGGGCTGCTCGGGATATATCCGGGAAGGGACGTTACCATAGTCACATCCGGGACCTATGAAAGATTCATAGAGGTGGACGGCGTGAAATATCATCACATCCTGGATCCTGAGACCGGATGGCCTGTGGACACCGACGTGCTTCAGGTATCCGTTATAGCCGGAGCGGGGCATTCGGCTGACTGCGACGGGCTTTCAACGGTCTGCCTGGCTCTGGGAAGCGATAAAGGCTCTGAACTTATAAAGGAACTTGCAGAAAGCGGCGAATTCGGACCTTTGGAGGCCATATTCGTGACGACTGACGGCGAGATCATCTATACTAACGAAGACACTGCATTTTTAACTGACTGAAAGGAAAAGACATGGAACAGAAAAAACTCGGTTTCGGCATGATGAGACTGCCGCTCACAGACCCTAACGACCAGAAGAGCATCGACGTAGCTCAGGTACAGCAGATGGTTGACGAGTATATGGCAAAGGGATTCAATTACTTTGATACCGCCTGGATGTATCACAGAGGCGTGAGCGAGACAATGGTAAAGGAGTGCCTTGTAGGAAAATACCCAAGAGAAAGCTACACGGTCACCGATAAACTGCCGGACTATATACTGAGACCCGACAGGACTCCTCAGGATGTCTTTAAGACACAGCTGGAGAGGACGGGGCTCGACTATTTCGACTACTATCTTATCCACGACACCAATGCGGCTTCGATTGGGACTTTTGAGGATTATCACTGCTTCGAATTCGTGGAGGGACTTCTCGAGAAAGGCCTTGTTAAGCACATAGGACTTTCGCATCACGATGGGCCGGAACTTCTGGAGGAGATACTGAAGAGGCATCCGAACTTCGAATTCGTACAGCTCCAGATAAACTATCTCGACTGGGACAGCCTTGGGGTAAGGGCCCGCGAGTGCTATGAAGTAGCCGTTAAATACGGCAAAAAAGTCCTCGTCATGGAACCAGTTAAGGGCGGCACTCTGGCAGCCGTTCCCGACACCGTAAAAAACCTTTTCAAAGAAGCTGAGCCTGACATGTCACCGGCATCATGGGCGGTGAGATTCGCAGCATCTCTTCCCGAGGTGTATATGGTGCTGAGCGGTATGTCCAACCTGGAGCAGCTCAGGGACAACATGAGCTACATGGAGGACTTCAGGCCTCTTGATGAGAAGGAGATGGCAGTTGTAAGGAAAGCAACTGACCTGATAAATGAAAACATCGCGATACCCTGTACAGGTTGCAACTACTGCACCGTGGACTGCCCGATGAACGTGCAGATCCCGACTGTTTTCAGCCTGTACAATGCCGATCTTCAGGAAGCTGATTTCAAGCCCTGGAGTTCACATGAAGAACTGTATAACAACCTTGTGATTACAGAGGGTATAGGAGTCGCGTCCGACTGCATAGAATGCGGAGCCTGTGAAGACCGCTGCCCTCAGCATCTCGCTATAAGGGAGCATCTGAAGGAAGTAGCAGCCCACTTTGAGGGAAAATAGCATGGAGTAAAGCCCATGAAGATATCAGGAATAAAAGTCATATATTTCAGCCCCACCGGCGGGACAAAAAAGGCTTCGCTGAAGTTCGCGTCCCAGATCGCAGATAAACTATGCGTACCGGTGGAGAACGTTGATCTGACGGGTATGGATGCCAGAAAAGGCGAATATCATTTTGCCGGGGACGACCTCGTGATCCTGGCGTGCCCCACGTACGCCGGACGCGTGCCTAACAAGATCGAGCCCGACTTGAGGAGTATACTTCATTTCGACGGTTCGCCATGTATCGTGTTCTCGACCTTCGGTAACAGGGACTACGGAACTGCTCCCTATGAGCTGGCGGATATAGCGGCCTCTAATGGGGGAGTGCCCTTTGCGGCAGGTGCTTTTGTCGTGAGACATGCCTTCACCGATAAGGTGGCCAGGAAAAGGCCTGACAGAGAGGATAAGGCTGAGATGGAGTCTTTTGCGGAAATGGCAGCAGAAAAAATAACTGCAGCAAATACAGCAGATGAGTTGGACCGCATCAAGGGGGAGATAGGTCCGTATTACAGGCCGCTTAAGGAAGACGGCACGCCTGCTGTGTTCCTTAAGGCCAAGCCGCTTACGACAGAGAAGGACTGCTACAGGTGCGGGCTTTGCGTAAAGGTCTGTCCCATGGGGTCCATCGATCCGGACTGCATGACGGTGAGCGGCATCTGCATCAAGTGTCAGGCCTGCGTACACAGCTGCCCGACAAGAGCAAAATACTTCGATGACCCGGACTTTCTGTCGCATGTGAGGATGCTTGAGAGAGACTTCTCCGGAAGGACCGAAAACAGGGTGTTTTAAGGTGTATCGATAATTATCTCAAATAAAAATGCCGCCCGTCGGGGCGGCTTTGCTTTTTATCTGTGAGCGAACACCAGGTATTTCTTCACCGGCGTCTTGAGAAGCGCATGTACGAGGAAGACTGCGACTACCATTGAGCATGCGAATTGGCCGATGTTACCGGGGATCGAAATGAGACCTACGGTAAGGTTTCCGTAAACCAGCGCGTTTACGGGAACGTAGACGGCGACTTCTGTAAGTCCTCCGAGAACCATTCCGAGAAGCTCATAAGGGGAGTGGCTCAGGATCAGCGTGCCGTTTCCGGAGCCTGCAGCCTTCTTAGCTCCCATTTCTATGAAAGCACCCATCACGAAAGCCATCAGACCTTTGGCTATGAAAGTACCGACTGCGAAGATGGCGTATCCTCCGATGATGTCCGCAAGAGCTGCGCCTACGGAAGCTGCTATGGCGCCGTTTTTCTTACCGAGGGTAAGGACGCTTATGAATATGAACGTATCTCCCAGATGCACATAACCCTGTGTGAAGGGATTGGGTACCTTGAGGGCGTACGTTGCGAGGCATACCAGGCAAAGCATCATGGCTGTCAAAACAAGGTTGTCGGTTTTATCTGCTCTTTTCATTGAAGTGTCCTCCTTTAACTATTGAAATGATAGCACAGAAGTGTTATCATTAAAATAAGCAAAATTAAGTATTTTTTAGATAACAGATTTGCAAAAATATCAAAATGAAGAGGATAATTCTCGAAACAGATAACAGTAACAAACAATTTTTATATGAACAGGTATACGATACCATCAAGAGCGATATACTGAACGGCTCCATCAAGGCGGGCGAGAAGCTGCCGTCTCTCAGATCGCTTTCGGGAGATCTGGGCCTGAGCCTCACCACGATCGAACAGGCATATAACCAGCTTTTGGTTGAGGGGTATATAACGGCGAAACCCCAGTCGGGATTTTTTGCGGCGGAGGTCAAGACGTCTGCCCGCGGCGAAAGAAACGAGACCGTGGAAGAGATCAGTGAGGAGACTCTGGAACGGAATGAATTCATCCACGACCCCTCGTCCTTTGACTTCGTCAAATGGAAGAAATGCACGAACGAAGTCTTCAATTACTACTCGGAACAGCTTTTGTTCGAGTCGGATCCTCAGGGGGAGAGGGCGCTCAGGAATGAAGTCGCCAGGTATATATATCAGTCAAGAGGCGTGAAGGCCAATCCGGACAGGATAGTGATAGGAGCAGGAACTCAGCAGATCACTTCTCATCTTGCCAGAATACTCTTAAGGATGGATATCAAACTGGTATCCCTTGAGGAACCCGGGTATCTTCCGGTGCAGTCGGTGCTCAGGGATTCCGGGCTTCAGATAAACCACATACCGGTGAACTACGATGGTATCGATCTGTCGAGGCTTCCGTCCAATATCAGCTCCGCTGTCTACGTCAGCCCCTCCAACCAGTTCCCGACAGGAGCGGTCATGCCTATCGGACGAAGGTATGAACTCATAGACTGGGCTGTGAAGAACGGCTCGATAATAATAGAGGACGATTATGACAGCGAACTCAGATATTTCGGAAGGCCTGTTCCGGCGCTGAAGAGCCTCGATGAGAAGAACTGCACAGTGTACCTTGGATCCTTCTCATCCACGCTGTTCCCTGCAGTCAAGATATCATATATGGTGCTTCCCAAGGAGATGGCGGAAATATTCGATGAGATCAAGGGCGGATATACCCAGACCTGTTCCAAGTCGGAGCAGCTGACCCTTGCTCTGTTCATGGAAAAGGGTTACTATTATACCGGGATCAGGAAGCTGAGGGCTATGAATTCGAAGAAACTGGATCTGACGCTTGACGCTTTCGGGAAATATTTCGGAAAGGAAGTCGAACCGCTGGACACAAGGTCCGGCATAACCCTTACCATCAGGGTGAGATCCAAGAGACCTCTTCCGGAGCTGATCCTTCTTGCCAGGAGCATAGGCCTCGAGATGGTGCCTATATCGGCTATCACCGATCAGACCACGTCTGCTCTGTCTTTTTACTACAGCCAGCTGCCTGTGGATATGATAGAGCCGAAGATAAAAGAACTGGAGGGCATATGGAGATGAAAAAGCAAAAAGTATCTGAAAAGAAAACAGCCCTTGTACTCGGGGGAGGCGGTTCCCGCGGCGCATATGAGATAGGGGTATGGCAGGCGCTGAAAGCCCTGGGGATAAAGATCGACATGGTCTACGGCACCTCTGTGGGCGCCATAAACGCTGCCATGGTGGCTCAGGGGGATCTGGACCTGACCGCGGAACTCTGGAAAGAGCTCGAGACCGATATGGTCTTCGACATGGCACCGGACAGCAAACCCACGGACTACGTGAAAGAGATAGTTGTAAATCAGGGAGCCGGCACCGGACCTTTACATGGCATGCTTACCAAATATGTGGATGAGGAGAAGGTGAGGAATTCAGGTATGGATTTCGGTATAACCGCAGTATCCGTACCAGAGATGGGTGCTCACTATATGAGGCTCAGGGACATACCCGAAGGAAAGCTTGTGGACTATGTCATGGCTTCAGCCTCCGCTTTTCCTGCACTTCATTCGTATAAGATAGATGGTAAGGATTTCATAGACGGAGGCTATGCTGACGTGCTTCCCGCAGGAATGGCCATCGAAGACGGGGCGACCGATGTTATCGCGGTGGACCTGAGCGGATACGGCATAGTTAAAAAGGAACCTCTGGAGAAGGCTGAGAACCTGGTATATATCAAGTCCGGAGAGGACCTCGGATTCCAGTTCATCTTTGATAAGGACAACACCCTGAGGATAATGAAGCTGGGATATCTGGACTGCCTTAAGGCCTACGGCGTGATCGACGGTAAAAACCTTGCCTTTGCGAAAGGAGCCTTTGACAAGAATACGCTTAAGATGGCTGATGACCTGGGAAAGATCTTCAGGATGGACAGCCTGATAATATATACGGAACCCGTGTTCATGGAGAGACTCGGGGAGATCATAGCAGAAGATGAAGAGAGCGCGGACAAGCTGTCAGCCCTTACGAGCATAAAGAGCCTTAAGGAATTCATGAAGATAGCAGAGGATGAGAAACTGAGGACTGATATCAGGGATACGAAGGCGGAGAAACTGCTTTGCTATGCGGCGGCTGAGGATATAAAGAAGAACGGACAGAAGAGCATGTTCTTAAGAAGGGCAGCTGTAAAGCTGATACCAGGGATCGTTAACGGAGCTAAATTCCTTGTTAAATATGAACTGATCTGAAAGGAGAGGAAAGATGGACGAAAGACTGAAAAAGATAATTGACGGAAGCGATAATATAGTTTTCTTCGGCGGAGCGGGAGTTTCCACAGAATCGAACATCCCCGACTTCAGATCCGAAAAGGGACTTTATAAGGCACAGACCGAGTATGGAAGAAGCCCTGAAGAAATGCTGAGCCACAGCTTTTTTGTAAATCATACGGAGACCTTCTTCGATTATTACAAAAAGAATCTCATCTATACCGATGCCAGGCCAAACAAGGCGCACAGAGCTTTGGCCAGGCTTGAGGCTCAGGGCAAACTGAAAGCGATAGTCACGCAGAACATAGACGGCCTCCATCAGAAGGCGGGGAATAAGAAGGTCTATGAACTCCACGGATCTACCCTGAGAAATTACTGCATGAAATGTCATCAGTTCTATGATCTGGATTACATTATGGATGAGTATCACTGCAAGGGAGGAGTCCCCATCTGCCCGGTATGCGGAGGGATCATCAAACCCGACGTTGTGCTCTATGAGGAGATGCTTGATGAGGATACCATCGACAAGGCTGTATCCGCTATTTCCAAAGCAGATACCCTGATCATAGGCGGAACATCTCTTGTGGTATATCCTGCTGCAGGGTTTGTACGCTATTTCAGGGGAAGCCATCTGGTCCTTATAAACAAGCAGGAAACACCCTATGATTCACACGCGGATCTGGTGATACACGACTCCATAGGTAAAGTTATGGATATGGATGAGTGATTTAAATGAAATAAATGTATACTTTGTGAAATAGCATTTTTACCCTTTACTTTAAGGAGCTTTTTTGGTATACTCCCTATATGTATGGATAAAAAAACATTTACTGATGTAGATGTACGGATCTCTCGATCCGCTTGAAACAGTTTAATTACAATAATACTACATACACAAACATTTTACACCTAGGAGGAAATTTTAAATGAGAGAAGTTGTAATCGCAAGTGCAGTAAGAACTCCCATCGGCAAGTTCGGCGGAAGCTTAAAGGACGTATCCGCTAGAAAGCTCGGAGCTATCGTTATCAAGGAAGCACTTAACAGAGCAGGCGTTGATCCCGCTGCAGTAGATGAAGTTATCATGGGCTGCGTTCTTCAGGGAGGCCTTGGCCAGAACGTTTCCAGACAGATGTCTCTGGATGCTGGAGTTCCTGTAGAAGTACCTACTTTCACCATCAACAAGGTTTGCGGATCCGGTTTAAGAGCTGTTGAGCTTGCTGCTCAGATCATCAAGGCCGGCGATGCTGACATCATCGTTGCAGGCGGAGCTGAGAACATGTCAGCTACAGCATATGCAATGCCCGCAGCAAGATGGGGAGCCAGAATGTTCGACACCAAGATGGTTGACATGATGGTTAACGACGGACTTTGGGATGCATTCAACGGATATCACATGGGTATCACAGCTGAGAACGTTGCTGAACAGTGGGGACTCACCAGAGAGCAGCTTGACGAATTCTCAGTTATTTCCCAGCAGAGAGCAGAAGCTGCTGTAGATTCCGGCAGATTCGATGACGAGATCGTTCCCGTAACCATTCCTCAGAGAAAGGGCGATCCTATCGTATTCTCAAGAGACGAGCACCTTACAAGAGGATCTTCCATGGAGAAGGTTGCTAAGCTTAAACCCGCATTCAAGAAGGACGGCGGTGTTGTAACAGCTGCTAACGCTTCCGGTATCAACGATTCCGGCGCTGCTGTAGTAGTTATGTCCGCAGAGAAAGCTGAAGAGCTTGGAATCAAGCCTCTTTGCAAGATCGTTTCCTACGCTTCCGGCGGAGTTGATCCTTCCATCATGGGAGTTGGACCTGTTCCCGCTACAAGAAAGGCTCTTGACAAGGCCGGTCTCAAGATCGAAGACATCGACCTCGTTGAAGCTAACGAAGCATTCGCTGCTCAGTCACTTGCAGTAAGAAAAGAATTAGGACTTGATCCTGAAAAGACCAACGTAAACGGCGGAGCTATCGCACTCGGACATCCTATCGGAGCTTCCGGATGCAGAATCCTTGTTACCCTCATCCACGAAATGATCAAGAGAGACAGCAAGAGAGGTCTTGCAACTCTTTGCATCGGCGGCGGAATGGGAACTTCCCTCATCGTTGAGAGATAAATATCGCTTGGGGAGTTGAATACTTCTCTCATATGTGATAAAATCAAAACGTTCACACGGCCGGCGGCTTCGGCCGCCGTGCCCATTTGGTCCATTAGCTCAGCTGGGAGAGCGTCTGGGTGACAACCAGAAGGTCACAAGTTCAAGTCTTGTATGGGCCACCAGCAAACCCTTGAAACATCGGTGTTTCAGGGGTTTTTGTTATACCATGATACAGATATATATAGCAGTTATTATAAATAAAGCAGGAATTGCACTTTAACGCAATAATGCGTTAGATAATTGACAAACTTTTGATATTGTGCTACAGTAAACAAAAGAGAAATCGTCGCTTCAACTCAATTGGGGAGGAGGATATATATGAGAAGAATTATCAAATCAAAATTTGGCCGAAGTTTTATCAGTTTAATAATGATCTTGGTTTTTGTTATAGCCAATATGTCGTTTGCTTTTGCAGAAGATATTGGAAGGCCTATGACTGAAGAAGATTATTACACACATGGAATAGTCATTATAGTATTTGAACCATCCGTAACAGATGAGAAAGACGTTTATGAAGTTGCAGATAAATATAATCTTACAGTTGAGAGTTTAGAGTTTTATACAGCTTCAGATTATCCTGAAAGTTATAATATACCTGCAGATTTCCAGCCCTACTACATAGCCAGATGTCATATTCCGGAAGGGATGACTGAAAAGGAGACAGTGGACAAGATCCGGGCTGATCAGGACCCGCGGATCAAACGAATAGAGATGGAATATTTCTATCGGACGTGTGATGATACAGGCGATGGTCCTTTGGCAGACGAATCTGTAGAATATGACTATGACTGGGAGAATCTGGTTGCCGGAGAAGACTATGTGGATGGTGAGATGATAGTTACATTCTCATTATCTGTTCCTGATGAAGACGCTATGGGTGAAATCGTTGAAAAGTATGGGTTTTCTGTTAAGGAAGTTCTATCTTTTACAGATAAATATGCGTCAGGAAAGACGGCTTTAGTAAGTATAGATAATGGCATGACTGTTCGGGAAGCTATCGAAGTTATAGAGCAGGATCCGATGGTCAGGTATGCAGAGCCCAATCTTTTGTGGGGAACTGGAGAACCGGAAGACC
>CACZGZ010000051.1:0-8794 GCA_902780845.1 uncultured Eubacteriales bacterium | reverse complement strand
TAAACAGCGGTCAATGCGGGGATGACCTTACATGGACACTTAATACCGGCGGCAAACTTACGATTTCAGGAACCGGACCTATGTGGGATAGACCGTTCGATGATTTATCTTCAAATATCACAAGTGTTTATATTGAAGAAGGTGTGACGACTGTTGGGACAGATGCGTTTGCACAGAGATATGAACTCACGAGGGTGAAGCTCCCCAGCACGTTGACAGCGTTGGAAACCGGTGCGTTCTGGGATTGTAATAATCTTATGGAATTCAATCTCCCTGAAAGTCTTACCAGTATAGGCGGAGATGCCTTTTCCGGAGTAAACGGTATTGAATATGTGATCTTACCGAGTAATTTGGAATTTATAGGCTGCGGTGCATTTGCATACTGTAGGAACCTTAAACAGGTCACGTTCACGGGAGATGCGCCTGTGATTGAGGAGAATGCGTTTTTTAGTGATAAAATAGTTGCTTATTACGATGATTATAATGATACCTGGTTTGAGAATTCAGGAACTGAGAATGATGTTCGTCAGGATTATGGAGGAAGAATATGCTGGGCATGTGTGATGGCAAAAGAAGGGCTGCCGGAAAGGATGGCCGGTGCCACACGCCAGGAAACTGCAACAGCAATATCAAAAGCTTTGTTTGCCGACGGTGCTGAGAATATAATTATTGCTTCAGGTGATAATTATCCGGATGCATTGGCAGGAGGCCCTTTGGCTTATATGCTTGATGCACCAATTCTTTTAGTACGCCGCAGCCAGACTGATGCGTCTACGCTGTCCGAGATCAAACGCCTGGGAGCTAAAAATGCATATATACTCGGAGGCACAGGGGCGGTAGGTGACAATGTTAAGGATACATTAAAGGGAATGGGCCTTAATGTTGAAAGAATATACGGTGCTGACAGATTTGAAACAGCTGTTGCTGTAGCTGAAAAGATGGACGAACTCAGGGGAGGCAAGCCGTCAGTTGAATTTTTCGTTTACGCTTGTACATCGAAAAAAGCGGAGTCATGAGGGATTCGATCAAAAAATACATGAATTCATGTGGTAACACCAATTTCATGATAGTAATAGGCGGACCTACGCTCATAAACAGCAATGCTGAGACGGAGATGAAAAAATATGGTACTGTGGATCGCTTATATGGATCAGACAGATATGAAACATGCATTATTATAGACACTGCTTTTAACGATATATTGAACGGAGACAGCCTGTGTCTGGCCTGCGGTACAAACTATCCTGATGCGCTTTCCGGAAGCGTATTTGCAGCATTTTGTCACGCCCCGCTTATGCTGGTGCGTGGCTCAGATCTTACGGATCTGCAGAAACAATACGTCTATTCCAAGGCACCGGTAAACATATTTGCGTTTGGAGGTACAGGTGCTTTGAGTCAATCAGTTTTAGATGAAGCCAAACTCTACAGATTAAGGTAGATGAATATATCAGTTCTTAAGAGTAAGCCCCTGAAACATGTGCGTTTCAGGGGTTTTATATTTTTTGTCCTAAAATAATGACACGGTGTCAGGACGCGGAAGGCTGCGGCTCCAAGCGAAACCCTTAAACTGTTAGCTTCAGCTTTTTTGCGTTCTGAAAAAGGAATATGCAATTAAAGAAATTGCGAAATGCCTGCGGATGAAATATAATAAAGAGAACAAGGAGCATAAATATTATGAAAGATTCATATATAAAGGAATGCATTGCGGTACCGGCAGGAGGCATCAATTACCTTGAAACACTTGAAGGCACAGATCGATGGCGCTGGGGCATGGATTACACCGCCGGGGATCTTTACGAGGCGGAGGATCTGTATAAGGACGGACATGAGATCACATCAAACAGGCTTATCTTCGTATCATATCCGGAGGGCGGATCGTACGAGCCTGTGAAGGCTGCTCCGGGACAGTATTTTGGTAAACCGGTATATTTTGAAGGTAACGTATACTTGCTTCTGGTGGATTTCAGAGAAAGAGAGATCAGGATACTGAAGTGCCGGGAAGATATGATGGATACGGATCCTTTCGTTGTACTGCCGCTGGAAGCTGTCAGGGACTGTTACAACCTTATGCTGGACACGGAGCCGCTGACTTTGGTAAGGCAGGGTCACGAGAACGACTTTCAGGTGATCTGGCCTGAAAAGGGAGACTTTGAAATATCACCGTCTGAAACATTCTATTTCAGGGACGGAGACCGCATGATCTTTTCCAAATGGTATGAGGACCCGTATTATCGTGAGGAAACAGTAATAAGAGCATATCCTTCGGGAGAAGTGCTTGAGAAAATAAAGGGAGCCGTCATAAGAATGCCGGACGGACAAAAGTGGATGCTTGAATAGGAGATAATATGAAGATCACAGTTAAAGTAGGAACGTCTACCCTTACACATAAGACCGGAAGACTGAACATCAGAAGAGTTGAGGAACTCTGCAAGGTTTTAAGCGATGTAAAAAACGCGGGTCACGACATAGTTCTCGTATCATCCGG
Source organism: uncultured Eubacteriales bacterium (assembly GCA_902780845.1). Lineage (GTDB taxonomy): Bacteria > Bacillota > Clostridia > Peptostreptococcales > Anaerovoracaceae > RUG754. Next base: position 6,309 of record CACZGZ010000051.1, on the reverse strand, counting down.
CGCTATAGGCATGGGAGTCGGGAAGCTCAACATGGCGGACAAACCTCAGGACATGCCCACGAAGCAGGCGGCAGCCGCTGTAGGGCAATGCGAGCTTATGTACGTGTATGATAATCTCTTTCAAGAGTACAACCATACGGTTGGTCAGATCCTGATAACGGGAGAAGACCTGGCGGACAGCGTCAGACATGAGAACTTCACGAATACGCTGAACAGACTTCTGGAACTGGGAGCGCTCCCCATCATAAACGAGAATGACACCATCGCGACAAGCGAGATCGCTGTAGGTGATAATGATACGCTGGGAGCTCTGGTGGCAGCCAGCGTCAAGTCGGATCTTTTCATAGTTCTGACAGATATAGACGGATTGTATACTGCCGATCCGAGGCGCGACCCCAACGCTCAGCTGATAAGTGAAGTCACCGAGATAACAAAGGAGATGCTTCAGGGAGCAGGCGGTCAGGGTTCAAGCCTTGGGACCGGAGGCATGGCTACTAAACTCTCCGCTGCTAAGATCGCAATGGATGCCGGAGTGGATATGATCATTGTAAACGGCGCATCACCCGAGATCATATATGACGCTGTGGATGGAAGATCCGTAGGAACGCGTTTCATCGCTAAAAAATGACCTATGGTACATAAGGAGAATGACCCGATGAGAAATACGACAGACATACTGAAAGAAACCAAAGCTGCTCAGCCGGTGCTGGCTTCTTCAAAGGATAAAAAGAACGAAGCTCTCAAAGCTATAGCAGAGAGGCTCATTTCTGAAAAGGACAAGATCCTCGCCGCAAACGCTGAAGACGTGGCAGCCGCTCGGGAGCATCTGGGAGACGTGATGATCGACAGGCTGACCCTTACCGGGAAGAGGATCGAAGACATGGCCAAGGGTGTGCTTGACGTAGCGGCTCTTCCCGATCCCGAAGGAAGGGTGCTTGCGAGAGTCGAGAGACCTAACGGCATAGTGATCGAAAAGACCTCCGTTCCTCTTGGCGTAGTTGCCATCATATACGAGAGCAGACCCAACGTCACGTCGGACGCGGCAGTCCTGGCCCTTAAATCGGGAAATGCAGTAGTCCTGAGAGGTGGAAGGGAAGCCTACAGATCAAATAAAGCGGTTGTAGACGCCATCCATCTCGGCCTTGAAGACGCCGGTCTTCCCAAGGAACTGGTAGGCTTCATAGAGGACACGGATCACAGGTCTGCGGATGAGATAATGAAGGCAGTTGGCCTTGTCGATATACTTATCCCGAGAGGCGGAGCAGGCCTCATCAGGCGCTGCGTGGAAAACGCCATTGTCCCCTGTATCCAGACCGGTACGGGCATCTGCCATATCTTTGTTGATGAAACAGCTGATCAGGAAAAGGCGCTTAACATCATAGAAAACGCCAAGACCAGCAGACCTTCAGTCTGCAATGCTGAAGAAGTGCTTCTGGTGCACGAGAATATCGCAAAGGAATTTCTCCCGAAACTTAAAGAGCGCCTCGTCGATGACAGGATCGCAAAAGATCTTCAGCCCGTAGAACTGAGGCTTGATGAGAAGGTTGCTGAGATCATTCCGGGAACCCCCGCAGGCCCACTGGACTTCGATACGGAATTCCTGGATTACATACTGGCTGTCGGTGTTGTAGGAAATGCAGACGAAGCTATCGCTCACATTGCTTTGCACTCAACAGGCCACAGCGAAGCAATAATCACAGAGGACTCCGGAAACGCTGAGAAGTTCACTTCCCAGGTGGATTCCGCGGCGGTCTACGTGAACGTATCGACCAGATTCACCGACGGAGGTGAATTCGGGCTCGGATGCGAAATGGGCATCTCCACCCAGAAGATGCATGCCAGAGGCCCCATGGGGCTTGAGGAACTGAACACCTACAAGTACATTATCCACGGCGACGGTCAGATAAGGTAATAAAAAACTCCCTTTCTTAAAGGGAGTTTTATTATACTTAGATAAGTCCCACTGCCTTGGCCTGGGATGTGAGCTCTTCCCTGAAGTCAGGATGCGCAAGCGAGATCATGGCTCTCGCTCTGTCCTGCATGGTGAGGGCTCTCACGTCTATGCAGCCGTATTCGGTGGCCACGTAGTGTATGTCAGCTCTGGTTGTGGTGACCGCAGTTCCCGGCGCAAAATACGGCACGATCTTGGAGATGCGCTTGCCGTTTTTCACGAAACTGGATGAGGTGGCGATGATGGACTTGCCGCCTTCTGACCACTGCGCTCCTCTTACGAAGTCAGCCTGTCCGCCGGTTCCGGACTGCTGTCTCCATCCGATGCAGTCAGCCGCAGCCTCACCGAAGAGGTTGAAGGACATGGTGGAGTTGATGGATATCATGTGGCGGTTTTTTGCGATATTTCTGGGATCGTTCACGAAGGTGAAAGGAGCCGCATAGTACTCTTCGTTGTGGTCCAGGGCCTTGTAGAGGTCGGGACTTCCGAAGGAGAAACTGAACACGGTCTTGCCGTCCATGAATCCCTTGTATTTGTTTGTAACGTTTCCTGAAAGGGCCAGCTCGTACATGGGCTGAGCGAGAAGCTCAGTGTATACGCCGAGATCGTTGAACTCCTTAAGGCCGTAGCCGATGGCGATGGAGATGTTTCCGAGGCCCAGCTGGATGGTATCCGCATCGTGGATCTCCTTCAGCACGTGCGACGCTATCTGAGTCGAGATCTCGTCGGGTTCGCCCGCTGTATAGTCGTCGTACTGCCAGTCCGCTTCAACGATGGCGTCGGCTTCTGATACGTGTATCTTATTGTCTTCACCGAGCACATAGGGGGTATTGGAGTTCACCTGAAGGATCACGTGCTTCGTCTGCCCCATGAGACATCTGTGAAGAGCGACTCCGGAAGGCCCGAAACTCATGTAACCGTCTTCGTCGGGCTTGCTTACTTCAAAGAAGCATACGTCCGGCTTAGCTATATCGTGAGCCCAGAGGTCGATCCTTGAAAGATGCACGGAATTGTATGAGACAGGGCTTCCTGCCTTAAGTCTCTTTCTCTCGTTGATACCCATGAAGTAGGTATTGAAGAGGAAAGGGTTGTCTATGGATTCATCGTAAGCCGGGGTGTACTGGTAATTGTTGGAACCCAAGAGGGTCACGCCTTCCAGTTCGTGGCGTCTGTTCCAGAGGGCTTCCAGAAGGGCATAGGCTCCTGTTGATGCGGTGCCGCCGTATACACGGTCCCCGGACTTCACTATTTTAACCGCTTCTTCAGCAGTCGTGAGTTTTGACTGATATAATTCTTCAATTTCTCTTTTCATTTTTACGATCCTTTTCTATGGAATTACCTCAAGCATTATACACTAAACGGCAAAAAAAGTTAAGCCGAAAATGAGATTTTGTGATATAATACCTCTTGTGCAAAAAACAGAGAGGTGATCTATGACTGAACAAAAGATAGGCGTAATAGACGTAGGCGGAGGAACAAGAGGAATTTTCGGAGCAGGAGTGCTGGACTTCTGCATGGATAACGGCATACACTTCGACCACTTCGTGGGAGTGTCTGCGGGTTCTGCGAACGGAGCCTCATATATTGCAGGCCAGAAGGGAAGAAACCTTGTCTTCTATAACGAATACGCCTTCAGAAAAGAATATATGAGCTGGGAAAACTTCAGAAAGACAGGCTCATATATCGACCTTGATTACATATACGGAACTCTTTCAAACGAGGATGGCGAATATCCGCTGGATTACGATGCAATGATGGCGAACCCATGCGGATTTGAGATAGTAGCTACAAATGCAGTCACCGGAAGACCCATGTACTTCAGAAAAGAAGAGATGGAGAGGAACAGATATGATTTTTTCAAGGCTTCCAGCTGCGTTCCCGGAATAAATAAGCCGTACTATATCGGGAAGATACCCTGCTATGACGGAGGACTGTCCGACCCTGTACCGTATAAGAGGGTATTCAGGGCGGGCTGCGATAAGGTGGTGGCGATCCTCACCAAGCCGAGGGACACGGTGAGAAACTCCGGTAAGGACAGGGTCCTTGCTGCAGCTATCGCCTGGGAGTATCCCAAGGCTGCGGAGACCTGGATAAACAGATCGAAGATATATAACGAAAGCGTGGAAGAACTTTTTGAACTCGAAAAGGAGGGAAAGGCGCTGATCGTTGCTCCGGAGGATATCGGGGGACTGAAGACGCTTTCACAGGATCACGGAGCCCTTGAGGACCTGTACAGGCAGGGTCTCAGGGCAGCAGAGGCGATCCAGGAGTTTGTGGAGAAATAGTTCAAACTCACTTGAATAATCAGGACGATTGTGATATCATATTTTTTGTTCCTGATGTGCGCTGTTAGCTCAGCTGGGAGAGCACCTGGGTCACAACCAGGTTGTCGTGAGTTCGAGCCTCGCACGGCGCACCACATAAGAGACGGCTTTGAGCCGTCTCTTTTTATTGCGCACTTCCTTTTTTCGTGGTAAACTATAGCGTAGACATCTATGCGCTGACATGAGGATATCGAGGAAGGACATGAAGAAAGAATTACCTAAAATTGATATGTTCAAGAATTACGTGGGACAGCTGATCTTCAGGATCTGTGTTTTTCTGTTTCTTCTTTGGGCATACTTCTTCAGACATGAATATTTTGATCTCATAATAACCAAGAGCGATGAGCTGAAATGGCAGGCCATGGGATTCTCTGTAGAGGAGATGAAAGAGATGCTTTTCAGTCAGGCCAGCATCTGGTGGGTATGGGTGGTCTGGGCTCTGTTCATGCTCCACATGATATCTCAGATGATACCTGAATCCAAGTACATCACCATGGGTTCCAGAAAGAACTTTGCCAAGCACTTCCATCCCGTGGAAGACTATGACAAGCTGGAGATGTACCAGTACGTTCAGAAGAACAACTTGGGAGCTGTCTGGACTCTTCTGGTCTGGCTCGGATTCAACGGGATCTTCGGGGCGCTCTATGTGTTCGGCATTATAGGGATACCGGAACTGATACTTCTCACAGGAGCGTACTTCGTGTGCGACCTCATCTGCGTGGTCATCTGGTGTCCGTTCCAGAGGTTCCTCATAAAGAACCGCTGCTGCGTGAACTGCAGGATATTCAATTGGGGATATTTCATGATCTTCACGCCGTGCCTTTTCATAAGGAATTTCTTTACCTGGAGCCTTTTCTTCACCTCAGTGCTGCTCCTCATCAGATGGGAGATAACCCTTCTCAGATATCCAGAGAGATTCTGGGAGGGATCCAACAGCATACTGCAGTGCGAGAACTGTCAGGACAAGATCTGCAAACAAAAAGGTATGAAGCTCTTTGACGAGCAGGGACATATAATCAAACTTAAGAAAGCAAAGGAGAACTGATAAAGTGGCTGAATCTTTAAACTTTATCCATCAGATCATTGAAAGCGATCTGGAGACCAAAAAATACGGGGATAACCCCATCATCACCAGGTTCCCGCCTGAACCCAACGGATATCTTCATATCGGACACGCCAAGTCCATCTGCCTTAACTTCAGCACAGCTATGAAGTACGGCGGACTCTGCAATCTGAGATATGACGATACCAATCCCGTTAAGGAAGACACGGAATACATCGATTCCATCGAGGAAGACGTAAGATGGCTGGGATTCACCTGGAACAAGAGACTCTGGGCTTCAGACTACTTCGATACGATGTACGCTGCAGCAGTGGAACTGATCAAAAAAGGTAAGGCCTACGTCTGTGATCTCACGCCTGAAGAGATCAAGGAATACAGAGGAACTCTGAAGGAGCCCGGAAAGGAATCTCCCTACAGGAACAGATCCGTTGAAGAGAACCTCAGACTCTTCGAAGAAATGAAGGCGGGCAAGTATGCAGACGGCGAGAAGGTGCTGAGAGCCAAGATCGATATGGCGTCCCCCAACATCAACATGAGAGACCCCATCATCTACCGTATAGCTCACGCCACGCATCATAACACAGGAGACAAGTGGTGCATCTATCCGATGTACGACTTCGCGCATCCCATCGAGGACGCCATAGAGGGAATCACGCATTCCATCTGCACCCTGGAGTTCGAGGATCACAGACCTCTCTACGACTGGGTCGTAAGGGAAGTCGGCTTCTGGCCCAACCCTCCCCAGCAGATAGAATTCGCGAGACTGAATATCACCAATACCGTAATGTCCAAGAGATTCCTTAAGAAGCTGGTGGAAGACGGCATCGTGGACGGTTGGGACGATCCCAGGATGCCGACCATCGCAGGTATCAGAAGAAGGGGATACACACCTGAATCCATCAGGAATTTCTGCGAGGAGATCGGCGTATCCAAGGCCAACTCAACAGTCGATATCGCTCAGCTCGAGCACT
>CACZGZ010000050.1 GCA_902780845.1 uncultured Eubacteriales bacterium | reverse complement strand
AACGGTAATCTTCATTGTGATACCTCCTTGAATTAAAAGCATATCCGGCTGACCTGGTCTTTGCCCCCACACTTGCCTTGATCCGATTTCCGGAGGACTTACTTCTAAAGCACGCCATGCTCACAGCCTACTGTTCTTCAGCTGCTTACGTGGATCCCTTCGCCCGTGCCTGGCCTGGATTTGCAACCACAGACCCGGATCGCTTTTTCTTTATTATACCACCCGTTTCCCCTTTTATCAAGTGAGGGTTACATGAATATTACACCTATTGAATGACACGGGATTTTGACTTATAATCATACCAGGATGTATGGGAGTGAAAGGAAGTAACATGTATTACCTTACCGGGAATTCCCCCATCCGTTCTTTTTTTGAAAATTTCCTCCAGCTTCTCTTCCCCATGGGAACTTACTGCATCTGCTGCGGAAAATACGTGGATCTGTCCAGGACCTATTGTCTCTGCGACCAGTGCGTAAGGGCCATAAACTGGGGACGGATCCATATCGACCTTGAGGAGGAGAGAAAGGAAGCGGGAAGGACGAGATATCTCGATTCCGCCCTCTCCTGCATGGTATACGGCCTCCATTCCGCGCGCCTGGTCTTCGACCTCAAGTATAACAAAAAGACTTTCATGGCAAGACCCATATCCATGATAATGGCCGACCGCCTTCTAACCGATGAAAGCCTTGAAGATATGCTTTGCTCGGTGGATTTTTCAGTCCCGGTCCCTCTTCATCATCAGAAGAGAAAGACGAGAGGCTTCAATCAGGCGGAACTCATCGCAAAGGATCTTACCTCCCGCCTCAACAGCGCAGGTCTCCCCCGCGAAAGGAAGATACGCCTTATGCCTGACTGCCTTTTAAGATCCAAAAATACCGCTGCTCAGAGAAGCGTAAGCGGCGAAGAGCGCTTCGCCAATCTCGAAGGAGCCTTTGCCTTCAATGAAAAGTACTCCGGTCTCATAAAGGGTTCATCGGTCCTTCTGATCGATGATATCTTCACCACAGGCTCCACTGCGGACTGGTGCGCAAGACTCCTTAAGGCAAACGGAGCGCGGGAAGTACACTTTATCTGTCTCACCACGGGAAACGATTTTGCAAGAGGCGCTTTCCGTGAAAGAGACGACGAAACATTCCTCAGAGAATTATAAAAGACAGATGGATCGCATCTCCATCTGTCTTCTTTATGTCCTGTAAAATTCAGCGTTTATTATCCTGTCTTTTAAGCCTGAGTACCTCTGCTCGCTCCTGTCATTATCCACCATGGCGTTCAGATAATCCGGATTTCCGACCAGGATCACCCTGCTCTTTCCTCTTGTGACAGCCGTATAGATGAGGCTCCTCGTAGCGAGCATCGGAGGAAACCATGTGACCGGTATGACCACCACCGGATATTCGCTTCCCTGACTCTTATGGACAGTCACCGCGAAGGCCTGTTCAAGCTCATCCAGCTTCGAATACTCATACAGGGCGAATCTCCTTCCCCAGGTCCTTCCGAAGCTGTCGTCATCGAAGGCGACCGTTATGGATTTCGCTTCTCTGTCTATCCCTATTATCCGGCCCGTCTCGCCGTTAAAGATACCTTTTCCGTCCTCACGAAGATAGCCTTCCTGAGTGCCGTCTCCGCCGTATCTGTCGTGACGTTCACGTTTATAGCTCAGCTGATAATCGTTTTTTATCTGCATCACCCGGTCTCCCTCGCGGAAGATCTTTTTGCCGAATTTAAGTTCTTCTTTATCCGATTCAGGAGGATTGAACACCTTCTGGAGTTCCTCGTTCAGCTCTCCTGTGCCCAGAATGCCTTTTTTGACCGGGGTAAGGACCTGTACGTTATCGAGGTCCAGGCTCTTTATGACATCGCATATCCTCTGCCTGATATCCTTCTGACTGTCGAGCCTTATCACCTCAAAATCCGAATTCCCGGACCTGAAAACAGGATAATCTCCGTGGTTTATCCTGTGAGCGTTGGTGACTATGTCGCTCTCTTCATCCTGCCTGTAGATCCTGTTAAGGAAGATAGTATTCAGGCAGTCGCTCGCTATCATGTCGCCGAGCACATTCCCCGGCCCTACAGAAGGAAGCTGATCCTTGTCGCCCACCAGTATGAGCCTGGTATTCTCCCTGACGGCTTCAAGAAGAGCGTCGCAGAGAAGGATGTCCATCATGGAGGCCTCGTCTACTATCACGCAGTCATAGTCCAGCGAATCCTCGGAATTCTTTCCGAAGGCCATGGCTTTTCTCGTCTCATCGTAATAGTATTCGAGAAGCCTGTGGACAGTCTGTGCGAAGTGTCCTCCGGTCTCCATTATCCTCTTGGCAGCTCTTCCCGTGGGAGCCGTGACCGCCACCTTCTGACCTGATTCCTCAAGTATGTATATGATCGCGTTCAGGATCGTAGTCTTACCGGTACCGGGGCCTCCTGTGATCACCGTCACCCCGTTGGCAAGGCTGCTGATCACTGCCCTTCTCTGCTCTTCCGAAAGCTCTATCCCGTTCGTTTCCTCATACTTTCTGATAAGCGCATTAGGTGAAGCTATTATCTTCCTGAGTTCTCTCGGGTTTGAGTCCGAAAGCCTGGTGATTCTGGACGCCACCCGGCTCTCAGCCATGAAATACCTGAAAAAATATACTCTTTCGCCCTCTTCACCTGAAGCCTTATGAAGTATGCCTTCATAGGTCATGGTCTCTATGGCGTCCTCTATTTTTTCAGGAGAAAGGTCCAGATATGAAGCACAGCGGTCCCTCAGTTCCTCAAGGGGCGCAAAGGTATGTCCTTCGGAAACGTATGACGCCAGAGCGAATCTGACGCAGGCCTTGAGGCGCCTTGGATCATCCTGTCCTATTCCCAGCTTCTGAGCCATGCCGTCAACGTTTTTAAATCCCATACGGCTGAACTCATCAAGAAGCCAGTACGGATCCGTCTTAGTCATTCCCACGGCATTGTTCCCTACTAAGGCGAATATCTTGATTATATAGTAATCGGAAAGACCCAGCTCACGCAAAAACCAGGTCACCTCCGGGGTGACCTGACTTATCTTTGTAATTTTTGCGTTTCCTAACGGATCCATGAAACTCCTCTTAAGTATGCTGCCATCTTGTTCTTCTTGTATTTCTTTGCAAGTTCCAGAAGATCCCTTCTGGTGTTCTTTTTAGGCTCTATATGAAGTCTCTCAACGAGCATATGAAGCAGCTTGTCGCATTCTTCCGGATCGTCCGAGATGCCCTCTTCCATGAGGTCCTCTGCGTTGATCACAAGGTCCTCAACGAATATGGGGTCGTTGTTTCTCTCAAATTCGTTCAGAAGATACATCTTGGATTTGACCTTGGTCTCTATGCTGTAATCGAAGATGATCATCAGGGCTTTCTGAAGATTCAGAAGGTAGTCCGATCTCTCCATGGGCTCATGCTCATAGATGAACTTCTTGTACGCAGCCGGCTGCTGGGCGAAATGGAAGCTGGGAAGATCCTTGGCGACGTCTGTGAGATTAAGCCTGATTTTCCCGGTGAAATCCAGCCTGTCGATCACGCTGAGGCCCTTCTTTTCAGAAAGAATGGAGATAAGAGCTCCCATTCTCCTGGAAGCGATAGGCTTCGTCTTATCCATATTCTGACAAAGGGTCATGAGATCGCTCTTTTCCCTTCCGGAGAGCTTTTCACCTGCTTCTCCGATGATATCGGGAAGCATTCCCATGTCAACTATCATGTTGAGAGCCTTCCCTCCTGAAGGACCACCCATGATGGCCATGAAATCCCCTCTCAGGTTCTTTACGGGAAGATCCCTTACAAGCGCGTGATTTTTGAGGACCGCCTCATAAACGTCCTTGGTGAGATCGTAACCCAGGGATGCTGTTATTCTTAAAGCCTTCAGCATTTTCACAGGCTCTTTCCTGAAGAGTTCATCGGCGCTTCCGATGGTCCTCACCAGTTTGGCCTGCATGTCGCTTCTTCCGCCGAATTCGTCGATAAATTCGAAGCCGTTGTCGGCCATGGCATTAACTGTGAAATCCCTTCTTCTGAGGTCCTCTTTCACGTCATCCGTGAAAGGAACGGTACCGTCTTCAGCGGTCTTCATCCTGAATGTCCCTATATCGGTGATTATCTGATCCTCAGCGTCTTCGTTTCCATATAATCTTACGACGCTGAACTTCTCACTTACGACCTCGCCCTCCGGGAAGATCTCTTTTATCGCATCGAGTCCCGCATTGGTATTTACGTCCCAGTCAAGAGGCTTCTCACCTGCAAGGCAGGATCTTACGCAGATCCCTGCTGCATAAGCTTCATATCCTTTGTCCCTTAAGGCTCTGATAATTTCCTTGACCTCTTTTGGCATCTTGATCATACTCTTTACTCCTTCTGTTTTTTAGGATTGTAAATCCTTCTGTTATCCAAAGTCCAGATGCGGTCGCTGAATCCGCCGGGTTCAGTGTTCCTTACCGCCTCTTCCATGTCATACATCCTTGCATCCAGTATATCCAGATAGTGAAGCACTTCAGCTTCGGGGAACAGCGGCTTCTTGGGGCTGCCGTACTCCGGCTCGTAGTGATGCGAAAGCACCATGTGCTCTATCATGATCTTCTTCTCGTAGGGTATGTCCAGTTCTGCTGCCAGTTCTTCCACGTACTTGACACCCATTATGATATGTCCCAGCATCTGACCCTCGAATGAATATCCGGAAGCCATGCCGTCGGTGTCGGCGTCTATCTCGAATATCTTCTGCATATCGTGGAGAACGACGCCCGCTGTCACCAGATCCCTGTCGAGATTGGTGTATACCTCGCAGACCCTCTCCCCGTTCATCAGCATCCTCTTGGTATGATAGAGAAGTCCGCCGAGCTCCGCATGATGATTCTTTGATGCCGCAGGATAATACATGAGTTTTTCCCTGTTCTCCTCCAGCACCTTAAGGGTGAGCTTCCTGTAGTCGGGATCCTTTATCTCTTCACAGGCATTCTTAATATAGCCATACATATCGTCAGGATCTTCAGGCGCGGCTTTCACGAAATTTCCCATATCCATTATGTCATCCGGATTGCTTTCGGGAACCGCCTTTCTGATCCTCTGTATCTTGAGCTGAAGCTGTGAATTGAATTCGTTGACAACAGCGATTATCTTGACTATATCCTTTTCCTTGAGGAGATGGTCAGACGCTCCGACGTCCCATTTTTTGCCGTTTATCTCGCCGGTATTGTCGCCCAGCGTCACGTCAAGATAAGGTTTCCCCGTGGATCCGGTCCTTACAGATACCGATTTCACCATGAAGAAATCTATTATCTCCATATCCTTCTTTAAGTCTTTTACGAAAATCTGTTTCATATTTGCCTTTCTTTTCGGATCTTTTATTCTTCGGGTACGTATTCGAAGCAATCCATGTATTTAAGTTTGAACTGATTGATCTTGTGAAGATGATCTATTCTCTTCTTCGTCTCAGCGTCTTCTATCACGCCTTCGCGGATGTATCTGTCAAGCACAGCGTAGGTGAATCCGAGATTGTCCTCGTCGGTCTTGGCCTGAAGTCCGTCTGAAGGTACTTTGTCCACCAGTACGTCGGGAAGTCCGAGAACTCTTCCCACAGCCTTTACTTCCTGAACGGTAAGCCTTGATAAGGGGCTGAAGTCTCCGGCGTTATCGCCGTATCTCGTCGCATATCCGACCCAGTCTTCAGAAAGATTGCAGGTGTTGGCAACTCTGCCGTTCACGGACTGTGATACAGCGTATGTTGCGGCCATCCTTACTCTCGGAGGAAGGTTAACGATAGCCTGTTTGGATACCGCGTCCTCTCCCATCACGTTTCTCATCTCTCTTTCGAGAGCGTCTATGGTCTCTCCCACGTTTATCTCATAGCTCTTTATACCCAGGTGTTTCACCAGAAGATATGACATGTCGATATCAGGCTGCACTCCTCTGGGGAGCATAACGCCTATGACCCTGTCCTTTCCGAGAGCTTCCACGAGAAGCGCTGCTACTACAGAGGAATCCTTGCCTCCTGAAACTGCGACCACACCGTTGCAGCCGGGGCCGTTTTCCTCAAACCAGTCTCTGATCCATTTAACTATGTCGTTTTTTACTTTTTCTGCGTTGAACATTTAAGTCACTCTCCCTGTCCGTTTATTTTCTGAAGCACCGCGTTGGCTACGGGGCCCGCAGTGTCTGCTCCGCTTCCCCCGTTCTCCACCATTACCACGAATGCATAGTTTCCGCTGTATCCCGTAAACCAGGCGTGAGGAGGATTGCCGTCTCCCGTCTCCGCCGTTCCGGATTTCGCTCCCATTTCCAGTCCCGGATAATTATCGTCACCATAGTTGGTTATGACGTTGTTTCTCAGAAGTTCCTTTAGTCTTAAAGCCGTATCGGCTCCGATTAGCTCAACGGTACCTGCCGATTCTCCCTTGACGATGCTTGGCTCCGCAGCGCTTCCGTTACCGGCTATCGCTCCCACCATTACCATCATTGAAAGCGGGTTCACCTGGTCCTCATACTGGCCGATGCCAGCCCAGGCAACGTTCAGATCCGACTCATCGAAGGTGAACGACCCCTCGGCGCTCTCTATACCGTTGAATTCATATGATGAAGTAAGGCCCATCTTCTGTACATATATCGACATGGTCTCAGGTCCCAGTTCCGCTGCCAGCTGTCCGAATGCGCAGTTGCACGAATTGGCCATGGCTTCACTGAAATCCATAGTACCGTGAGCGTAGGGACAGGTTACGATACCCTCGCCTATCTCAGTCTCTCCGTAGCAGGTGAAGGTCCTGTCCGAAAGATCCGGTATATTTTCAATGGCAGCCATTGCAGTCAGGATCTTAAAAGTGGAACCCGGCGCATAGGTGGCGCTTATCACCTTATTGATGTAAGCTCCGGACTCGGCGGTCTCGATAGCCTCCGGATCCTGAGGGTCCACGGTAGGAGTGCTGACGAGGCACACGATGTCTCCCGTGGTGTAGTCGTACACTCCGACGAAGCCGTTTCTTCCGTCAAGCGCTTCATAGGCAGCTTCGTTGAATGTCTTATCTATACTGAGCTGTACGGTGCCGCCCTTCATGCCGAAGAAACCTTCGGTCCCTGTAATGGGATTGTATTTCACGAGCCTCGTGCGGAATACTCTGTTCGCACCGGTCTCGATATTGCAGCCAACGTCGCCTGTGACAGTTGAGATGGCTCTTCTCTGCCACTCTTCTCCGGCGTAATGCGGTCCTTCCTCATCGTACTTAAGCAGGGAATTTCCGTTTCTGTCCAGGAGCTCTCCGGCTATGAGGTTTCCTCCGGAGAAGATATGCTCGTTCGCATAGAATCCGGCCCATTTCCGGCCGTTCATCTCAAGCCTTACGACGAAAAAGATGAGTCCGGCGATCATTGCCAGTATCAGGAGCAGGCATATGAGTGCTCTTCCTTCAAGTTTCCTCATCGCTTCCCGCCTCCCTTCACCGCAAGGCTGGCCTGCAGCCTCGTATCAGAAGATTTCAGGAATGCCAGAAGCGCCCAGGACGCCATCATCGAAGTACCTCCGTTTGAAACGAAGGGGAACGTAACTCCCGTGAACGGAAGTATGTCCGTGCATCCGAAGATGTTAAGCATCGTCTGGAATACCATCATGGAAGTCGCCCCGCAGGCTCCTATGGTGTAGAAGGTGGACCTTCCCGACGTTATGGATCTTATCGCAAAGAACGCCAGCGTAACTATTGAAAGCACCGCAAGACAGGCTATTATGAGGCCCCACTCTTCGATAAGCATACCGAAGACCAGATCCATGTCGGCCGCGAAGATACCTGACAGCCAACCGTCTCCCGCACCTACTCCGAAGAGTCCTCCGGAGGCTGATGCGCACAGCGTCCTGCTCTGCTGGAAGCCTTCAGCGTCCACGAGAGCCGGATCCCAGACGTGCATCCAGGTAGCGAACCTTGCCGCTATATACGGCTTGAATTTCAGTATTATGAACCCTCCGGCAGCAGCGGCTCCGACTACCAGAAGCAGCATGGAGAAGTCGCCTGACCTGAGGAACGATATTATCAGATATGTCACAAAGAATATTATCGCTGTACCGAAGTCTCCCATAAGTCCCAGGCACGCAAAGCAGAAAAGCGAGAATGCCATGAAGAGATAGAGATTCTTCCTTCTGAAGAGCTCGTCCAGAGTTGCCGCTCCCACCCAGATGAAGGCTACCTTTACCAGCTCCGACGGCTGGAAAGTTATCCCGCCTATACTGATCCAGTTCTGGGCTCCGTATGTGGTAGCCGCAAAAAGCAGGTTCACTATGAATAGCACCACCGAGACTCCCACAAGAAGTATCCTTATTACCTTGGAACGCTCGAGGTCCCTGAGATATATGCACATGACGAACATTATGAATACGCCGATACCTATGCATATCATCTGTTTTACCAGAGCTTCAGGCGATCTGGAAGCTACAACAGCAAGGCTTAGTGTAGAAAGGAAGAAGGCTATTATCTCCATCTCGAAAGCTGCACGCCCTGTTATCCTGACCACCGTGAAATATACCCACTCTATGGCAATGAGCCCTCCAAATGCCGTCGCCAGAACGACGGAGTTTTCATCTCCCTTTACCATCCAGAGCTGGAAAAAAGTCAGAAGCTGGAATAACGTCAGTGCCGCCATCGTAGGCCCTGCCGACATCACTTCAGTATCTGTCTTTCTCATGGTGAGATTGTTGTTCTTCTCTTCTATGGAAATGGGGATCAGCGTGAGCTCGGTAAGCCCCATCCTGAGGACATCTCCGTACTCCAGGTCTATCGCAGGAGCTTCTACTCCCTTTCCCTTTGATATCTTCACGAATTCGTTCTGATCATAGGACGGACTGCTGAGCTGAGCCGCGTAATCAAGGTATGCGTTTCTGTCAGCAGAGCCCCTTCTTCTGAACTCCCTGTAGTTAACTTCGCTTTCTTCAGAGGAGTTCAGCCAGGTCCCGTTCTGAGACCCTATATCCCTGAATGTCCAGGTTCCGTCTTCTTTTCTTATGAGAAGCCCGTGATTTCTGGATACACCGCTGTCCTTTATGGTTATATCGCAGGATCTTCCTCTTCCGATCACGTTCTCCCAGTGAGTAAGAGGTTCGTTCACCTCCGACACTATATCGTAGTATCCTGCCTCATTCTCACGGTATCTGACTACCTTCAGGTATGCCCAGACTTCAGGCGGATTCTTGGCCCTGATAAGGGAGACGATACATCTTATAAGTATATACAGAGCAAGCAGCACAAAAACCGGGCGGAGTATCATGAAGAGTGACTCGCCTAGCTCAAGACGTTCTGTAATTGCTGTTATTTTCTCAAAAAAGCTGCCTGTTTCCATATTTGCTCTTTCTTAAGGTTTACCTCAAATTCGACATACCCATAGATATTTTAATTATACCACAAAGCCCGTAATATGCAAAACAAAAAACATCCCCGTATCTCTTCCGATACAGGGATGTAATTTCTGTTTTATTCCGCAGCTCCGGTGTAAAGTCTGTAGTAGACTCCCTTCTTTTCCATGAGGCGTTCATGGTTTCCTCTTTCGATGATGCGTCCCTTGTCCATGACCATGATGACGTCCGCATTCTGGACTGTGGACAGCCTGTGGGCTATGACGAATACCGTCCTTCCCTTCATCAGGTTATCCATGCCCTTCTGGACTATGGATTCGGTCATGGTATCGATGGATGAAGTAGCCTCATCCAGGATCATACACGGAGGATCGGCTACCGCAGCCCTCGCAATGGATATGAGCTGCCTCTGTCCCTGCGAAAGGCCTGAGCCGTCCCCTTCAAGTACAGTGTCGTATCCCTTGGGAAGCATCCTGATGAAGCTGTCCGCGTTCACCAGTTTGGCTGCTTCGATGCACTCCTCGTCTGTAGCGTCCAGATTGCCGTAACGGATGTTTTCCATGACGGTCCCGGTGAAGAGATTTACTTCCTGAAGAACTACGCCGAGAGACCTTCTGAGGTCGGCTTTTTTGATCAGATTGATGTTGATGCCGTCGTATCTGATCTTACCGTCATCTATGTAATAGAACCTGTTGATCAGGTTTGTGATGGTGGTCTTTCCTGCGCCTGTCGCCCCTACGAAGGCTACCTTTTGGCCGGGTTCAGCATAGACGTCAACATCGAAGAGCACTTGCTTGCCCTCCACATAGCTGAAGTCCACCTTATCCAGCACCACTTCACCTCTGAGCCTCGTGAGCTTATTTCCGTCCTTCCAGGCCCAGATTCCGGTCTTTTCATCGAGAAGTTCGAAGATCCTGCCGGCGCCTGCCATAGCCATTATCACGGAGTTGAGCTGCTGCGATACCTGGGTTATGGGGTTCATGAAGTTTCTGGAAAGCACCAGGAAGCTTGCTATGGTACCCATGGTGACTGTGGCCTCTCCTCCGATACTCAGGTTCATGACTCCCGCTATTCCCATGGCTCCGCCTACGAGTGCGACCAGTACGTAGAGCACATTTCCAAGGTTCCCCATCATGGGCATGATGAGCATGGATAAGGCGTTTGCCTTTGACATGTTCTGCCTGAGGTCCTCGTTCTTCTCAGCGAACTCCTCCATTGCCTTATTCTCATGGCAGAACACCTTGATGACCTTCTCGCCGTTCACCATCTCTTCGATGAAACCGTTGAGCTCACCCAGCGACTTCTGCTGCTTCACGAAGTATCCTCCCGAGCGTGACGCTATGGACTTCACTAAAAACAGTGAGAAGAAGGTAAATCCCACAGTTAGCAGCGTGAGCCATATGCTCAGGTGGAGCATGGAACAGAATACAGCGACCAGACTGATCACCGAGCTGAACAGCTGAGGAAGCGTCTGGCTCAGCATCTGTCGGAGGGTGTCAGCGTCGTTTGTGAAGTGAGACATGATGTCTCCGTGGGTATTCCTGTCAAAGTACCTTATGGGAAGTTCCTGCATATGCCTGAACATCTCATCCCTTATTATCTTAAGAGTGCCCTGTGATATGACTGCCATGGTGCGGTTATAGAAAAGCACGCTTACGATGCCTACGAGGTACACAGCGCACATTATCATCAAAGCATGGAAAAGAGCGCTGAAATCGGGCGCTATGGTCCCCACAAGGGGCATTACGTAGTCATCTATCAGAGTCTGAAGGAACAATGACGATGCAACGTTTGCCAGGGTCGCGACCAGTATGCATATGAATACGAGTATCAGCTTCGCCTTGTATGCGCTTAAGTACGAAAGCAGCCTCTTCACAGTCCCCATGTTAAGGGTCTTGATGGCTCCCTTCTGGAGCATCTGGCGTCCGCCTCTACCGGGACCGCCCATCTGTCTGACGTTTTCTTTCTTAGCCATCAGAGAGCACCCCCTTCCACGTCGAGGTCTACACCTGACGTCTTGTTCTGAGTCTCGAATATCTCTTTATATATTCCGCCTTCTGCCATCAGTTCCTCATGAGTTCCTTTAGCCACTATCCTTCCGTGATCGATTATGACGATCATGTCGGAATCCATTACGGAGCTGATCCTCTGGGCGATGATTATCTTGGTGACGTCAGGCATCTCTTCCCTGAAGGCTTTTCTGATCCTGGCATCCGTCTTCATATCTACAGCGGATGTGGAGTCGTCCAGGATGAGGATCTTAGGCTTCTTAAGAAGCGCTCTGGCTATGCAGAGCCTCTGTCTCTGACCGCCTGATATGTTGCTTCCGCCCTGCTCTATGTAGGTGTCCCTTCCCTCCGGCATCTTGTCCACGAATTCATCGGAGCAGGATACCTTGAGCACGTGGGATATCTCTTCTTCTGTAGCGTTCTCGTTTCCCCAGAGCAGGTTCTCCCTCACTGTACCGCTGAAAAGAACGTTTTTCTGGAGTACCATTGCGACCTGGTTTCTCAGAGATTCAAGGTCATAATCCTTTACGTCGATCCCGCCTACCTTGACGGTTCCTTCCGTGGCGTCATAGAGTCTCGGTATAAGCTGAACAAGCGTGGACTTGGACGAGCCTGTAGCTCCGATAAGTCCCACGGTCATACCCGGATCGATATGAAGATCGACCTTGAAAAGAGCTTTTCTCTTTTTCTTTCCGTCATCTGTAAGAAGACCGTCCTGGTCCTCGTGCTTGTACTCGAAGCTGACGTTTTCGAAATCGATGGATCCGTCCTTCACTTCTTTAACACCGTTCTCAGGGCTTCTGATAAAGCTCTCTTCATCCAGGATCTCCACTATCCTCTTGGCTGATTCCCTTGCCATTATGAGCATTACGAAGATCATGCTGAGCATCATTAAGCTCATGAGTATCTGAGTGGTATATGTCACCATACTCATAAGCTGACCTGCCGTGAGGCCCAGAGCTTCATTGTTTCCCGAAGCCACTATCATCTTACCTCCGAACCAGCAGAGGAGCACCATGCATAGGTAGGTGCTGAACTGAACGATGGGAGCCATCCAGGCCATGGTCTTCTCAGCCTTGGAGAAATCTCTGAAGATGGTTCCGGATACAGCGTCGAACTTGTCGATCTCGTGATCCTGTCTGTTGAAGGATTTGACCACCCTCATGCCCCTGATGTTCTCCTGTACCACGCTGTTCATCCTGTCATAGGTCTTGAAGACCCTTTCGAATATGGGTCTCACCCTGGTCGACATTATGAGCATGCCTGCGAAAAGTATGGGCAT
>CACZGZ010000049.1 GCA_902780845.1 uncultured Eubacteriales bacterium | reverse complement strand
TGGGAAAGAAAGCGGAAGCTGGGCTATTCGCGATGTTCCGTGAAGAACAGATGCCAGAAGAACTGAGAATGATGGCTGGTTCGATGCTGAGAGAGTTGGAAAGCGATATTCCTATGATGTATTGTATCGAAAGACTGTCTGAGTCAAAGGAAGCCGATGCGATTGCTGAGTCGTGTTTAGAAATGCTGAATTCGATTGGTGAAAAAGCAGTGCCTGCCGTGTTGGCTGCAGTACCCAAGGCATCGGAAACGGCAAAGGATCTCTTCGCAGAGATGCTCAGCGGTTACCATAAACAAGACGAGATTTATGAGTTATTAATTGACCGCTTTAACAGACATGAGGAACAGCGCGCTATGTATGCGTCATTTTTATCCAAATACGGAGATGAACGTGCGCTGCCAGTTTTGTATAAAGCGATAGAGAGTGTCGATCTCAACTATTTGGATTTCATCGAAATTGCGAATGCGATCGAGAGCCTGGGCGGAGAGAGACCGGCTGACCGTGAGTTTTCTGGAGATCCATACTATGAGTCATTAAAAGGTCTTTAAGAGAAAAAGGAACTGGGAGTTAAACTTATAGACAGAAGAGGCAAGGAAAGCAGACCGACTAAGCATGGAAGAGCTTTCTATAACTATGCTGTAAATATCATCAATACCAGAGAGAGGGCCATGATGGCCATGAAGGAATTCGATGCGGATATCTCGGGAAGCATCGACATAAGGACTTCCAGCATCCCGGGTCAGTTCATAGTCCCGGAACTTCTGGCAGGCTTTCATGAGAAATATCCCCATGTGATCTTCAACGTGGAGGTATCCGATTCCGACAAGGTCTGGAGTGATATCATGGATAACCTGGGAGAGATAGGCTTCACGGGCTATTTTGAAAATAACAGCCTTAAATGCGAGCTCATTTCCAGGGACAAACTGGTGCTGATCACTCCGGTAAATGAGAAGTTTGAGAAACTCATGGCAGTTTCCTCCATGGTCAGCATAAACGACGTGGCAGGTGAAAAGTTCATATGGAGAGAAGAGGGATCAGCTACCAGAAAGACTTTCGAAAACTGGTTCAAGGGTCATGACGGAAGAGAACTGGACACGGTCGCAGTGATCAACAGTATCGAAGGGGTCAAGGCCTGTGTAAGCCAGGGTATGGGGGTTTCTGTGATGTCTCTTTCTGCAGTAAAAAATGAAATCGACAACCCAACAGGGGCTTTTCTCGTATTCCAGTTCGAGGACGTGGAACTGGAGAGGGAATTCTACATGGTCTACAATAAAAATACAACTCTTTCTCCGGCTGCATCCAGATTCAGGGATTATGTTGAAAGCAGGTACATGGATAAATAAAAGAGGTGTATAGATAATGCTGAATATTGGCAATCTTGTAGTTGACAGCCTTGACTATATACTCATAGTTGACAAGAACTACAGGATAGTTTACAACACGAGATATGATGCGACTCTGAACAACAGGTCCAAGGAATATGATTCTCAGGACGTACTGAACAAATACTATTTTGATGTATATCCGGAGCTCAAACGTTCAGAGTCTTCTGTGGTGAGGTGTATCGAGACAGGACAGATCGTCATTATGAAGCACCAGACTTACTATGACTACCTGGGAAGGAAGTTCATCACCAACAACGTGACTTTTCCCATCATGAGAAGGGGTAATCTGGTAGCGGTCGTAGAACTTGCCATGGACTCAGACGAGGAAGGAAAGACGGATACCGTATCCAGCAGAAAGTTCGATGAGTTCGTACTTCGTCTCAAAAAAGACGCGGGGCTCATAACTTTCGATACCATCCTTACTGATGATGACAGGATGAAGAAAGCCATAGAGCAGGCAAAGATACTGGCTACGCTTCCGAATCCGGTGCTGATCTACGGAGAGACGGGAACAGGCAAGGAACTGTTTGCCCAAAGCATGATAAATTACTCGGGAGTACCTAAAAACAAGGTGGTTATCCAGAACTGCGCAGCGGTTCCCGATAACCTGATGGAATCCATACTTTTTGGTACGGTGAGAGGCGTATATACAGGAGCAGAGACAAGAAAGGGACTTTTTGAAGAGGCTGACGGGGGAGTTTTGTTTCTGGATGAGATCAGTTCCATACCTTATACCGTACAGGCTAAGCTTCTGAGAGTAATACAGGACGGAACATTCAGACCTCTCGGAGCAGCCAATGACAAGCAGGTAAACGTAAAGATCATCGGTGCGATGAACGTGGATCCCGTGAAGGCCATAGAAGAGGGAACCTTCAGGTCAGACCTTTTTTACAGGTTTTCCTCGGGCTTTATCAGTCTGGTACCCTTAAGGGAAAGAAAGGAAGACATAAAGCTCTTTATAAAATACTACGTTGATTACTTTGCCCAGGTATACAGCAGAAACATCATCGGCATAGACAGGCGCGTGGAGGATATCTTCTTGAACTATTCCTGGGAAGGAAACGTAAGAGAGTTGAGAAATGTCATAGAGGCCATGGTGGTTTCTGATCAGGACAAACAGGTCATGGGATATGATGAACTTCCGGACTATTTCATACATAAACTCAGTCAGGAGGAGACCATATACGAGAAGCTTGTTAATGAAACGGAAGAAAATACGGAAGCTGACAGGCTGACCTACCATGAACTTATGGACCGGTATGAAGAAAGGATCATAAGGGGAGCTTTGGAAGAGGCCGGAGGAAACGTTTCCCGTGCAGGAGAACTCCTGGACATACCAAGAGAGACCCTGAGATACAGAATGAAAAAACTTGGCCTTTGATGAATATCGGGCGACTAAAACTTTATAAAACGACTAAAAGCTGGCGGTGAATATTCACCGTTCAGCTTTTTTGTTTAGATTATATAGAGGCCATAAGACTTGCGAAGCCTTGATATTCAACGCTTTAGTGATTTAAAGGGTAAAGTGGCACACTAGTTGCTATATAAATAAGCAACTATAAAAATGCGTTCTAAATAGGACGCAAGAAAGGAGAAATATATGGAAACTGTAGGTATTATATCATTACTTCCTATCATAGTTGCTCTGATTTTGTCCTTCTGGACAAAAGACGCTCTGCTTTCATTATTGGTAGGCTGCCTTATCGGTGTAGTTATCCAGAATCAGAGTGTCGATATTTTCAGAGGACTTGCGCTTCTGCTTCAGGATGCTCTGGGAAATGCAGACTTTATCTGGGTACTTGCCATTGAGGTATTCATCGGTATCCTGGTCGCTTTCTTTATGAAATCCGGAGCTATTCAAGCGTTTGTCGACTGGATAAACGGAAAGAAATTATCAAAGAGAGGAACTGAGATCATGGCATACTTGCTTGGTATCTTCATCTTCTTCTCAGACTACTTCTCACCCCTGTACGTTGGTAACGTTATGAGACCGCTTACGGATAATGCCAAGACCTCCCGTGAGTATCTGGCATTCGTCTGCGACTGCACATCTGCACCTATCTGCTGCCTTATCCCCTTCACATCATGGGGCGTATATGTAGCAGGTCTTGTTGTCGGTGTCGGCGCCATTGCTGATGCTACCATGGGTCAGGCAGCTGTAGTAGGCGCATTCAAGTTCAATTTCTATTGCTGGGCTATACTCATCATTAACGGCCTTCTTGCTGTGGGTATCATCCCTCACTTCGGCCCCATGAAGAAAGCTCAGAAGAGAGCTCTTGAAACAGGTCAGGTCTATGCTGAGGGATCCAATCCTCTGCTTTCCGGAGAATTGGATATGATCAAACCCAACGAAGGAATCAAACCCAATCTGTTCCTTGACTTCGTAATGCCCGCTATCATAATTATAGGCGTTACCGTAGGAACCTATATCGTTCTTGGTTCTGCAAGAACACTGGAAGCATTCATCTGTGCTGTAATTTATCAGTTCGTTGTAATGTGGATCACAAAGAAAGCTAAAGTGAAGGAGATGATGGATACAGCTGTTCTTGGTATCAAGGCTGTTATGGCAGCTATCCTTATCCTGGCAATGGCATACTGCATCAACTCCATCACCAAGGGACTCGGCGCACCTGCATACCTTATCAGTATCACAGAATCATGGATGACACCGTTCTGGCTTCTGACCATCACCTTCATCCTCTGCGCACTGATTTCCTTCCTCACAGGTTCATCCTGGGGAACATATGCTATCATGCTTCCTATCTGCTTACCTCTGGCATTCAACCTTACTGGAGGAGAGATGGGAACAGTAGTATACGCTGCTATCGCTGCAGTAATGGGCGGAGGCTGCTTCGGCGACCACTGCTCACCGATCTCAGATACGACCATTCTGTCGTCTCTGGCTGCCGGCTGCGACCACATCGACCACGTAAAGACACAGATGCCTTACGCTATTTGTGCCGCTGTAATCGGCTGCATCGGATACATGATCATAGGTGCAACAATCTAATAGATCCAATCAATAAAAATTATTCATTAATACTTTAGTTCAATCAATTATTTGTATTCTGTTAATTGCGGGCGGAGCGGGGCTCCGACCCCGCCCCGCAGTATTTGGCGCATTTTTATAGTTTTTTAAAAAAATCATTTGATTAAAAAAGAGGTATCAAACTTATGAAGATCGGAATCGTAAAAGAAATCAAAGAATCCGAGTACAGAGTCGGTGCTGTACCGACAGCTGTTACTGAACTCGTAAGAAGAGGACATGAGGTCTTTGTTGAGACAAAGGCAGGAGTAGGCTCTGGATTCAGTGATGAAGACTACAAGAAAGCCGGAGCCGTCATCTGCGACACTGCGGAAGAAGTATGGACCGGTGTTGACATGATATACAAGGTGAAGGAGATCTTCCCCGAAGAATTCAAGTATCTGAGGGATGACCTGATCGTTTTCACCTACATCCACTCCAACGCTCATCCGGAGCAGACACAGGCTCTTATGAAATCAGGCTGCACATCCATAGCTTATGAGGATATCTCCGACGACAGAGGACAGTGGCCGCTCTTAAGCCCCATGTCAGAACTGGCAGGAAAGGGAGGCTTCCTGGCTGCACTTCACTTCATGCAGACCATAAACGGAGGCCCCGGAAAACTTTTGGCTAACGTATGCGGAGCCGCAGCACCTGTGGTCACTATCATAGGCTGCGGACATTCCGGACTGGGCGCCTGCGAGCTGGCTGCAGCATTCGGCTGCCAGGTATACGTTCTGGATATCAACTATGATGCCATGCTGGCAGCTAAGGAGCATATGCCTAACAACGTAAGCTTCCTCTTCTCCAACAGAGACAATCTTATAGAATGCCTTAAGAAGACTGACGTTCTCATCAACTGCATCCTCTGGCCCAAGACCAGAAAGGATCATCTGGTGAACCGTGAAGATCTGAAGCTTATGAAGCCCGGAGCAATGATCGTAGACGTTGCCTGCGATGATGAAGGAGCCATCGAGACCTGCAGATCAACCTGCCATAAGGATCCTGTATACTTTGAAGAGGGCATCATGCACTACTGCGTTGACAACATTCCTTCAGCATTTGCACAGACATCTTCAGTAACTCTCTGCAATGCTACTCTTCCTTTCGCACTGGCCATCGCCAACAAGGGCGTAAAGCAGGCTCTGAAGGATGACAAGCACTTAAGAAGAGGACTTACTACCTTCGAAGGAAAGTTATGTCTTCTGGAAACTGCTGAAAAGCAGAACATTCCTTTCACCGATCCCAATGAATTGGTAAAGACCTTTTAAAAAACATATAACTTAAAGAACTGCGGGGACAGTCTGCGGCATGCCGCCGGGCTGTCCCTGTTTTGCTGAAAGCCTTTTACGGGCTGCATCAGACAGAAAAGGGGAACTGCAATGGCGCAGCAATATACAAAAGAAAAATTTGAAATAATAGGAATAAATGATCTGAATGAAGACGGCACATCCAGACAGGAGATCCTTAAAAAAGCTCTTTATTCGGGCGACGATGAACTCACCTTCAACAGGGGACCGATGAGGGAGGACGACCACCAGCTCATCGAAGCCATGATCAAGGGCAAAAAAGTAGGAGAACTGGATGACGAAGACTACAGAAGATATAACGCCATGATCAGAGTCGCAAAGGATGCCAGGATCCAGATATATGAAGAGGAACTGGAAGATGGCACCAGCATTTTTACTGCTGAAGCGGTCCTGATCGTCCCTTATGCAGTATCCGTGGAGTCCAGAAAAGCAATCAATGACAGAAAAAGGATCGCAATAGGCACTATGAGCATAGTATTCTTCGCCTTAGCTGTATGGCTGCTAATCAAGGGCGAATTCAAGTCTGCGATCCTGGGAGTTATCATAGCTGCTGTAATGGCCTGGTGGGGATTCATCAGGAAACCGGAAAAAGATGACGTTGTCATGCAATTTATAGAAACAGGCAAGAAAGGCAGGACGTGGTAGAAATGAAGAGCATTCATTACGCGTCCATATTTAACGACGTGCTGGCTCCCGTGACACAGGGCCCGTCAAGCTCCAATACCGTGGGTCCCTTCAGGATAGGTACGATAGCCAGAGCCATATTAAAGGGCGAGCCGAGAAAAATAAAGGTCAAGATGAGCGTGAACGGCGGGTATTTTGCGACTTTCTACAACATGGAAAGCGACAAGGGATTCCTGTCGGGAATACTCGGAAGAGACCTGATAAAGGACGATCTGGATTCCGTATATGAGGATGCAAAAAAAGCCGGGCTTGAGTATGAATTCAAGTTTACCGAGGATGTTCCCGCTCTTCCGTCGGAACTGGCAGTCGTCACAGTGTACTCAGACTTTGAAGAGATCAATATGAGGGCCGCATCCCTTGGTGGAGGGGAGATACTGATCAGTGAACTCGAGGGAAAGCCCTGCGAAATCAATGGTATCTTTGAAGAAGATATAACCATACACGGAGAGACCAGAACGGTCCCGTCGGTATATCCACTCAAAGCTTTACCGGATGCGGAGCCTGTGTTCAGCACATCGAAGGAAATGATACGGTATGCCAAAGAAAACGGCAGGGAACTTTGGGAGACTGCGATAGACTATGAGAAGAGTCTTACGGGCTTAAGCTCTGAAGAGATCATGAGGATCGCAAAAGAGAGGCTGGATCTTTCATATGCCGCGATCGAAAGCGGATTCAGACCCGGAGTTGAGTTTGAGGGCATAACGGTTGCAAAGGCTCCGGAAATAAGGGAGAAAGCTAAAGATATGACGCTTATCCCCACCGGGATCGGAGATGAGGGCGGACTGGATGCTCTTGCCATGGTGGAGTACTCAAACGCCCATGGTATAATAGTGTGCATGCCGACAGGAGGTGCATCTGGAGTTATTCCCGCATCCATCAGAGCCGGTGCCGAAGCCATGGGAAAGGATAAGGAGGACCAGGTCAGGGCACTTCTCACGGCAGGCCTTATGGGAGTGTTCTTCTATCCCACGCACTACCACGGAGCACTCGGATGTCAGGCGGAAATCGGAATAGCAGTTTCGCAGGCTTCGGCTGCGCTGGCATCGTATATAACGAAGGATCCTGAAGCAATTGAGCGTGCGGCTGTACTTGGTATACAGTACCTGCTGGGCCAGGTCTGCGATCCTGTGGAAGGTTACCCTCAGGTTCCGTGCTTCATAAGAAATATCGCTTCCGTATCGGTGGCGGCTAACTGTGCCAACTACGGAGTGCTTGGTATAGATACGGCGGTGTCTCTGGATGAGATGGTGGGTGCCGTAGTCAGGGTAGGAGAAGCTTTGAGAGCGAGAAGGATAAACGATCTGGGCACCTGCGGATGCTGCTTCAGGGCTAACCCTGAAAGCACCATCGGAAAGGCTGAAAAGGAGAATTAAAATGAAGATAGGAATCGTTAAGGAAATAAAGAACAGTGAAAACAGGGTGGCGATAATACCTTCGAACGTGCCTGAATTCATCGCGGGAGGCCATCAGGTATATATCGAGACCGGAGCAGGAGAGGGATCAGGGTACACCGATGAGGAGTACAGGGAAGCGGGAGCCATTATATGCCCCGATGCTGAAACTGTCTGGACGACTGCAGAACTCCTGTATAAGGTCAAGGAGATACTTCCGCCGGAATACAAGTATCTTAGGGATGACCTTGTCATCATGACTTACATACATTCCAATTCACACAGGGAACAGACGGATAAGCTCCTGGAGTCGGGCTGCGTGGCTATAGCTCTTGAAGACGTTTCCTCAGACGATCCCATGAAGAGATGGCCGCTCGTGGCCAACATGGGGGAACTTGCCGGAAAGGGAGGCTTCCTTGCAGCCCTCTATTACGCTCAGTCAGTGCATGGCGGTCAGGGACTGCTTCTTGCCAACGTGGCAGGAGATGATCAGCCCATAATCTCAATCATAGGCTGCGGATATACCGGTAAGGGTGCTGCCGAACTGGCATCAGCCTTCGGAAACAAGGTGAGGGTGATGGACGTTAACTTCAAGGCGATGGAAGAGGCTAAGAAGTACTTCCCTCCGAACGTCTCGTTCATGTATTCCAACAGGGCAAACATCCTGAAGTGCCTTAAGGATTCTGACGTCGTTATAAACTGCATCCTCTGGGACAAGACCAGGACCGACCACCTGATCTACAGGGAAGACCTGAAGCTCATGAAAAAGGGAGCTATGATAATAGACGTTGCCTGCGACGACGAAGGCGCAGTGGAGACATGCAGATCCACGACTCACGAGGATCCGGTATTCTACGAGGAGGGCATACTTCACTACTGCGTGGATAACATCCCTTCGGCATTCTCAAGGACTTCATCCGTGAGATTCTCAAACGACAGTCTTCCTTTTGCGCTGGAAGTGGCTGACAAGGGAGTAGTGCAGGCTCTTAAGGACAACAAACACCTGAGGAGAGGGCTTACCGCATATCACGGAACTCTTACCATGGTGGAAACGGGAATAAAACAAAACAGGCCCTATGAAGAGCCTGATGAGTTCGTAAAAAATCTTTGATGCGGAACATCAACGCTGTTTTCTGAGCCGGGCCCTGAGATCGCTGAGCGGCGGGAGCTGGGCAAGGATTATGGCTATGAATATCAGGGCTATACCGAGCAGTTCTCTTCCGGTGAATCTCTCGTTCAGGAAGATATATCCGGCAAAAGCTGCAAACACCGATTCCAGGCTCATGAGAAGAGCTGCAACAGTGGGATCGGTATATTTCTGGGCTGTGACCTGAAGGGCATAGCAGATGCCAATACCGCCTATTCCGCAGTAGAGGATGGAAGGTATGACATGCATGATCTGTGACATCTCCAGATCCTCGAACAGGAAGCCATAGCCGAGACAAAGTATGGAAGCCGTTATGAATTCAACTATGGAGAAATGGACTCCGACGAATTCCTTTACGTACTTGGCGATGAGGGTGATATGAAGGGCAAAGAATACGGTTGCCCCAAGAATGATCAGATCACCGGGAGCAATTGAGAACGAATCCGTCATGCAGAGGTAGTAAAGACCGATAACGGCAACTACGGTACCGATCCATGTGAAGACGCTGGTCCTGTTTTTATAGACTATCCAGGAAAGGATAGGCACGAAGATTATATAGATCGAATTCAGGAAAGCAGCCTTGGCAGCCGGAACATACGCCAGTCCGGTCTGGACCATCACGTTCCCGAGGACGTTCGTGAGAACGCAGAGGGGAGCCACCTTAAAAAGGCGCAGGAAATATTTAGTGTCCTTTTTAACGTGTTCAATGCCTTTCCTGCTTTCTTCTTTCTTCTCCTTTATACTCATTATCCAGGCGATGAATGAGAGGGTGAAGACACCGAGGACGCATCTCAGGCCATAGAAAGACGAGGGACCGATCTCATAGGCGGCGATCTTCTGAAAGACCACCTGAGTACCCCATATGAAAGCCGCTCCTATGAGCATAAGATTAGACCAGAATTTAACGTTTTTTTGCATATTCATCCTCCGGGATACATTCATATTAGAACAGGCACAGGTTAAAATCAATGGCGAATAATGACCGAATATTCATGAAAAATGCACATTCATACGGTATAGGATACATTGGGCAGGGAGCTTCATATGGCTTCATGTCCACCTATTTCGTCATCTTCCTCACAGACAGCGTCATGCTGAGTTCAGCGCAGGCTGCAGCCATCTCGTCGGCTGCCATGTTCCTTGAGGTATTCATGGGAATGCTGGTAGGCAATCTTTCAGACAGCTGCACGTCAAAGATGGGAAGAAGAAGGCCCTTCATGCTTGCCGCGGGCATCGCCATACTGCCGATCTTTTTCATGCTGTTCAGGACTGTACCGCTTACGGGACTTGGCAGGATACTGTACTATCTGTTCTTTGCGATGCTTTTCAGGGTATTCTTCTCGACCTTTGAGATACCCAATCAGGCCTTCGGCGCCGAGATGGCGTCGGGATACGACGAGAGAACGAAGCTCAGGACTGCCACCAGATTTTTCTCCGTTATAGGAAACGGTATCGGATATCTGCTTCCTCTGGGAGTTCTGGAGATATACGGCGGCGACGTGAGCGGAGGCTGGCATATGACGGGCATCCTCATGGGTATCATTTGTCTCCTGAGCTGGGTATTCACCGTTATAGCCAACAGGGGAAAGGGAGTGATCCTGAGCCCTGAGGACAAGGTGAAACACGGGAACCGCTTAAGAGAGATAGCTGTGAACTATTCGGAACTGGTGAAACTCAGGACAGGAAAACTCGTGGTGATCTATAAGGCAGCCTTTACCTGTGCATATGCCATCTTCAACGTGGCCACCATATACTACCTGAAATACAGCGCAGGCATGGACACGAAATTCATGTCGTATATGTATATCATTACAGTCGTCGTCTTTATGGCGGTCACTCCCGTGATAAACGCCATGGCTCTTAAGATGGGGAAAGTGAATCAGCAGATGATAAGTCTGGGTGTCTGCGGCATAGCTGCCGTCATAATTTACTTCCTGTGTCCGGGTACCGTGGCAGGGACCGTGGTCTACATGGCATTCTTTGCGTTTACACAGACCGGCTTCTGGCAGGTGAGTTCAGCCATCTTTTACGATGTGATAGAGGTGGACGAATGGGTGAACGGAAAGAGAAGAGAAGGGGATCTGATGTCCATGATCTCCGTTCTCGGGACGCTCATATCTGCAATAATGGTCCAGATATTCGGCATCATCCTGGATATGTCGGGATATGATGCATCTCTTGATGTGCAGAGCTCATCCGTTTCATCGCTTCTGAACGTCGCCTTCATACTCATACCGGGGATATTCCTCATACTGGGAACGCTGGTGCTCCACGTCTTCCCCATAAACAAAAGGACCTTTGAGTCGCTGAGGAATGCGCTGGATGCCAGAAGGACGGGAGCTGATTATTCCGAGTATATGGACGACGTAAGAAAAATTGTCGGGAAATGAATTAAAGACAAAAAATTTGCGAGGCATAACGACAAAAAACTGTCGTCTTTCGGTTGAAGCGGCTGAAATATACCAATCTTAATCAATAATATTGCAAATAAGTATAGAAAAATGCCCGAATCAGGGGCATTTTTTGTTTGATATTTTAAATATGAGTATGGCACATTATTTGCTTTATAAAATCCATGTGGGTGTACGTGCATTTTACCTTAAAGGCGATGATGCACAAAAAAATTCTAAGAAAGGAGATTTGTACATGGCAATTTTAAAGGACAAGAAGGCCATCATTATCGGTGATAGAGATGGAATTCCCGGCCAGGCCATCAGCGAGTGCGCTGTTTCAGCAGGCGCCGAAGTGGTGTTCTCCTCGACGGAGTGCTTTGTCTGAACTGCCGCCGGAGCCATGGACCTTGAAAACCAGAGACGTGTACTGGAATTCTCAGAGCAGTACGGAGCAGAGAACGTAGTCGTTCTCCTCGGAGCTGCTGAGGGAGAAGCTGCAGGTCTTGCAGCTGAAACGGTAACTCTCGGTGACCCTACCTGGGCAGGCCCTTTGGCAGGAGTCTCGTTGGGACTCGCAGTTTACCACATCTGTGAACCTGAGGTCAAGGAAGAGATCGACCCTGACGTCTATGATGAACAGATAAGCATGATGGAAATGGTTCTCGATGTTGATGACATTTGCAATGAAATGAACGCAATAAGAGAACAGCTTTGATCTAGCGCTTAAGCGGGAGGGTGCCGGCGGCACCTTCCCGTTATCTCAGAACTGATAAGGAGCAGACTTTAATGAAAAACTATGATCTGATCATAATCGGAGCAGGTCCCGCAGGACTTGCAGCAGGCCTCTATGCAGGAAGAGCAAGGCTCAGCACACTTATAATCGAAAAACAGAAAAACGGCGGTCAGATAGTGATCACCAGTGAGATAGAGAATTATCCCGGCTGTCTGGAGGAAGAAACAGGCCCCAGCCTTATCGACAGAATGGTGAAGCAGACTGAGAAGTTCGGAGTGGATCACGTTTTCGATACCGTGACGGATATGGAACTTCAGGGAGAGACCAAAGTACTCCACTGCCTTCACGAAGACTACAGCGCCAAAGCGGTCATCATTGCAGCAGGAGCCAACCCGGTTCAGATCGGCTGCCCCGGAGAGAGAGAACTCTCAGGTAAAGGCGTGTCATACTGCGCTACATGCGACGCAGCGTTCTTTGAAGATTTTGAAGTATACGTCGTAGGCGGAGGAGACGCTGCCGTTGAAGAAGCCATGTACCTCACCAAATTCGCCAGAAAGGTCACCATCATCCACAGAAGAGA
>CACZGZ010000048.1 GCA_902780845.1 uncultured Eubacteriales bacterium | reverse complement strand
AGTCTTTCATATTCTCGGAATTGTCTTGAAAGATCGCTGGAAACCGTAAGGAAAGTATCAGGAAGTTTCTCTGCTATTATCGCCTTCAGTCTGTTTTCATTTACCGGGTTCAGATAAGCGTTCAGGAACATAATCGCTATAGCCTCTGCTCCGGCATCTTTTAATTCTTCTACGATCTTCAGGATCTCATCTTCAGATAACTCCGAAAGGATCTCCCCTTTGTAGTTCATCCTTTCGTTTATCTCATATCTCAGGTCTCTTGTTACAAGAGTTCTGATCTTATCCGCCTGAAGATCATAAAGATCAGGTCTTTTCTGCCGTCCTATCTCCAGAAGATCCCTGAATCCTTTGGTAGTTATCAAAGCTGTCTTAGCTCCTCTTCCTTCCAGAATGGCATTTGTGGCTACTGTCGTACCATGCATGAATCTCGATACGTCCTGTCCTTCAAAACCATTCTCATCCGCCAGTATCTTTACCCCCTTAACTACTGCATCGGACTGGTCATAAAGTGAAGAAGGAAGTTTATATACCAGAAGTTCTCCGGTCTCTTCGTCAATAGCGCAGATATCAGTATTTGTGCCTCCTACATCGACACCAATTCTGATCTTCTTTTCTTTCATAAATATCTCCTTCCATCATTAATACAGACTCATAAAAATTAAGAAGAATGCATTATCTTACACTTTTATTATAGTATTGATTGATCATTAAGTATAATATATAATTATATATAGATATATAAACTTAAACTTATGATTTGATTATGGCGAGGTGAATATCAATGGAATTGCTGCAGTTAGAATACTTTTTGAAGCTTGCTGAAAAAGAGCATGTTACCAGCGTCGCTGAAGAACTCAATATCTCACAGCCTGCTCTTAGTTCGACGATCAAAAAACTGGAGAAAGAACTCGGTGTCCCTCTGTTCGAAAGGCACGGAAGAAACATTTCCCTTTCACCTTACGGAAAAGTCTTCAGAGATTACGTTGAACAGGCGCTTATCGCTATTGAAAACGGTAAGACGATGGTAAGTGAACTACATGGTGAATATGCCACCAGGTTCAACCTCGGCGTACTGAGTCCTTACGTCTGGGCAGACCTCTTCAGCGCTTTTTCAAAGGAATACCCGGATATCAGGATCAATCGTTACTCCATGGAGGGGAATCAGTTTGTAGACGCACTTATCGATAAAAGAATAGATATGTACATAGGAGCTCTCAATAACAGCAGCAGTATGAAACTGTCATATCAGACTCTCTATTTAGATACGATGTCGCTTATGGTAAATAAAAAACACCCTTTGGCTAAAACCAAAAGCGTGGATCTCAGAACTTGCGAAAACGAATCTTTTATCAACCTTGAACACTCGACCAACCTTCAGCAGTTCATAGATAAGCTGTTTTATTTGTCCAATTTTACCCCAAGGACCGTAATGGAGTGCGACTATACTCTAAGGGACGAAATGGTGGCTCTCAACTACGGAATATCCGTAACCACCACTCTTTCAGCAAAAAACTGCCCTCTTAAGGATGTGACTTCCGTTGAGATCGTTTATCCCCCTCTTAAACGACATCTCGGGCTTGCCTGGAACAAACTCGTAAAGTTCAATTATGCGATGAAATGCTTCTATGACTTTTCAGTAAAATACTATGATGGCTGGAGCAAATGACCTGACGCCGATAACTGTATATTCATTTTAAGCAATAAAAAAGGACGTATCGCATCTGTTTGATGTGGTACGTCCTTAGTTTTTTATTCTCTTACTATTTCTTCCGGAATGACATATTCATGTTCTCTTCCGTCCAGACGGTAGCTTATGCCCATACGCTCTCTTTTGATGAGCCTGACGTTCTCAGCTTCAGTAAGATGGCGGTAGTAAGCATATTTTTCTTTCTGTTCATCCGTATATTTCAAAGGATCGTCAGAAGTCAGGAATACGCTTCCCAGAAGAGCGTTCACGGTGACCAGTATGTCCTTTTCCCTTTCCGTCAGTTCCAGATTCTCAGTTCTGAGGAAAAATACGTCCGGGTCGTTTCCGAAGGCTCTTCCGTCCAGCTGTCTTCTGTAGATGGTATCCAGGATGGAGTTCACCGTGGAGACCCTCTCCCTGTGAGTAAGCCTGAGAAACGGTCTGTCTCTCCAGGTGAGTCCCACGTCACAGCCTATTCTGGAATAATCCGCAAGACCGAAGGCAGGCATCAGAGGAACTCCGCAGGCAAGGATCTTTTTGTCTCCTACCCAGGATCTGATCAGTTCCATGGCGCGGATCATCTTCCCTGCTCTGGTCTCCTTTTCATTTCCAAAGGCAGCTGCTGCGTACAGAAAGTCCAGCTTCAGAAAATCAAAGCCCCAGTCGTACACCGCTCTTTTAACGGAATCCTCAATATACTTCAGGCACTCCGGGATATCGATATCAAGTCCATAGAAACCTCCCCAGTTGCAGCCGCAGCTGAAAGGTCTGCCTTCTTCATCTCTGATCACCCAGTCCGGATGCTCCTGCAGCACACGGCTTCCCTTTGCAGCAGCAAAAGGCGCCATCCAGAGCCCTGCCATGAAGCCGGCATCATGGATCATGTCCGCCAGTGCCTTCATTCCTTCAGGGAATTTCTCCGGATCGGACTCGTTCCAGTCTCCTACCTTCGTTTCCCAGCCATCGTCCACCTGGAACAGATCCCCCTTCTTTAAGATCTCTTTGCAGCCTTTCAGATCTTCTGTAATGGATGCATGATCTATGTATTCATAGCGGTTGTACCAGCTGGAATATCCGGCTATCTTAGGCGCAGGTATGGGCTTTATTCCGAGAGCATCGAACCAGCCGTCAAAAACTTCGTTTTCAGTGCCCTCCATGTAAAACAGATCTATCGCGTGGAAACTCCCCTGAGGTATAAGTCCTTCTGCGTCGCGTATGATCTTGAGTCTGGATTTTTTGACGTTGTATCCGAAGATAGTATATCCCGGCCTTTCATCCAGGGAACCAAAAAACTTATACCTGTCCCCGTCTCTGAAGTAGCAGTAAGAATAGCCGTGAAAGATGCCGGGTCTGAAGGGATATCTGGTGAAGTGATAATCCGAATATCCTTCCAGGCTGTATCTTTTGATAACGCCTTCAGGCATGCCGTTCAGACCGCGCATCCTGTCATTTCTCACATATTCCCTGCTCAGGGTCCAGGTCTGATATCCGTTGAAAAACATTCCTTCAGAAGGTTCTAAATTAATGAAGCCCAGAGCCTTTTCTATCTTTTCATTTATATCAAGGATGATGTGGTTGATACGCTCAAGTTCTTTTTCACCTGTGATATCGTTTACCTTCCACTTAAGCTTCATCCTGAGGTCCTCTCAGCTTATCGTGGATCTCCTGCTGATAAGCGTCGGTGAGTTTGAATTTTCCCTTGAACAGGAAGATCGCGATTATCAGTCCCAGCATGGGCAGAATGGTCATTAAGAGTCTCAGTCCCATAAGTGTGGATGCACTCTGTACTGCCGCAGTTGCCTCATCGTCGGTATTTCCTACGAGGCCTATGATATCAAGGCCTACTCCGGTGAGGAAGACTGCAACTCCGGATGCAGCCTTTACTACGAAGGTCTGCATGGAGAAGATAACGGACTCTTCTCTTCTTCCGGTCTTCATCTCACCGTAATCAACTGATCCGGAAAGGAATACAGTGGTAAGCACGCTGAGCACGCCGTTTGCTGCGAATACCAGGATACCGGGGATGCAAATAATGGGAAGATTGTGGGTGAATCCGAATACCAGTATCAGAAGCAGGCAGCCATAACCGGTAAGAGCCATGGCGATGGCGATCTTGAATACCTTCTCGTTAGGTATGCCCTTCTTTCTCAGAATCGGATAAAGTACCATCATTCCAAGGATCTGGAAGGCTCCTCCTACAGTTGAGAACAGAGTGTATGAATTCCTCCATCCCTCTCCGCCGAAGTCATACTTGAAGAAGTAGATGACGAAGTTTGATGTGAGGTAAAGCGCCATATTGATGAGTACGATGGTCGCTACGACTGTCATGGCCTGGTCGTTTCCAAAGAGAGCCTTGAACATTTCTTTTACGGAAACTGTCTTCATCTCGCCCTGATGCTGCTCCTTCATGAAGATGCAGCAGATGATCTCAGCCACAACGAAGATGACGGCTACGATCAGAGCTACCATTTTGAAGCCCTGGAGATCGTTTCCGCCTCCGAACATGCCAACCAGGAACATGGTTCCCATGGCGATGAGAGCGGAGCCTACGCCAGCGCAGGTACGGCCTACTACGGAGAGGTTCTCTCTGTCTTTAGGGGTATCGGTCACTGCAGGAATCATGCTCCAGTACGGAATATCCATCATGGTGTATGTAACGCCCCAGAGGATGTAGATCACTGCAAAATACACCATGAGCGTTGATTCTTTGGTGAATTCAGGCGCTGCAAAAAGTGCATACAGAACTACAGCGTTAAGCACCGTTCCTGAGAACAGCCAGGGTCTGAATCTTCCCCATCTTGACTTTGTCTTGGCTACCAGAACTCCCATGAAAGGGTCATTCAGGGCATCAAAAACTCTTGCAAGCATCAGGATAAGGCCGACGAAGGTAGCGCTTAAGTGAAGCAGATCCTGATAGTAATAAAGGATATAGGATGATGACAGGGCGTAAACCATGTCCTTACCTACGGCACCTATGCCGTAAGCGGTCTTTTGTCCGGTAGAGAGTTTCATGAAATTTCTCCTCTTCAATTGATTTTAACGATTTATATTGAATGTCAAAATGACGCTTTCAAGTCCGTTGCTGCTGATCCTGAGTTCCGCTTTTCCGGCTTTCCCGACAGTTCTGATATATGTGCCGCACATGCCGCCCTCAGCGGTGATTATGTCAGGCCCTATAAGTTCAGCCTCTCCGGTAAGCTCAAGTTTTACCGGCAGCTGCGCATATGGATAAACATTTCCGAGGGGATCGGTTATCCTGATTCTCACAGCGGCCATATCCCAGGTATCGCCTTCTTTCAGTTCAAGGGATGAGGGTATAGCCTCTATCCTGAGATCTGCCCTTCCTCCAAGGGTCCTGGATGCGATGACTTCTCCGTCCTTTACGGCATCGAATCTCCATACTGCGGCCTTCCCGCCCCAGCTGTGCTTTACAGGATCTTCGATCCTGACAGGACTGTGCCACAGCTTGTCATAAGGCTTGCTTTCATATGTGCCGACATATTCGAAGTTTTCAGGTGAATCTCCCTTGTTTCTGTCGTGGGCATAAAGTCTTATCTCATCACCGTTCGTAAAGGCCCAGATATTTCCTATATTTCCTGCAGGATAATCGCCGATATCCATGCTGCTGGAAATCTCCAGTACAGGCCTCTCATCCTGCTGACTGGAATATAAGGCTGCTGCGGTCTTGGGATTCCTGAAGGGATCCATTACGCCGTGATAGCACATCCTGTCTCCTGAGCCGAAATCCCTGTGTGTCGGATAGTCGAACATACACCAGCCGAAGCACCCTGCGTGTTCTCCGTCAATGAGGGAGTCGTTCAGTACTCTGGCATGCCTTAAGGCGTGTTCCTGCCTTCTTTCCCAGTTATCATATGATTTGGTCGGGAACATATGACCGTTATGCTCGCTTATTAGGAAGCCCTTCGATATATCTGTCGTAACTTCAGATTTAGGCTTGGCTCCCGGATTGTTTCCGGTATGGGAAAAGTCATTGAAGGCGTATACGTCTTCGAGAAGACTGCTCTTTTCCAGATACCTTACGCCGCTGGTATTACGGCTGGGATCCATTTCATGAGCTATCCTGTTTGTTTCACTGTAGAGCTCATCGTCATCAAGGCTTTCGTTAATCCTGACGCCCCAAAGGATTATGCTGGGATGATTTCTGTATTCCCCGATCATTTCCTTGAGGTTTACGATCACCTGCTCCTTCCATCCCTTATCTCCAAGATGCTGCCATCCGGGAAACTCGGTGAATACCAGGAGACCCATGCGGTCGCAGGCTTCTATGAAATCGTGGCTCTGAGGATAGTGTGACGTCCTTACGGCCGTAAGTCCCAGCTCCTCTTTCGCTATCCTTGCATCTTCGATCTGCATGGACCGCGGTGCGGCATAGCCGACATAAGGCCAGCTCTGATGGCGGTTGAGACCTCTTAAGAATATTTTATTACCGTTAAGATAAAAGCCGTCTTTTCTGAACTCAGCGGTCCTGAAGCCGAAGCTGACTTCCTGTTTGTCCCCTCCCGGGATCTCTGCTCTTAAAGTATACAGCGCAGGATCCTCCGGGCACCAGGGTCTCACACCGGGGCAGTCAAGCCTTATTTCTCCGCCGGCGTTTCCGGATTCCTGAGAAACGATATTTCCCTCGGAATCGATGACGCTTATAAGAACCTCATCTGATATGTCTGTTTTTTTATCTAGGCTTACCCTTACAACTGCGGTCTCAGTATCCGGTGTGTAAACGAACACGTCCTCTATCATATCCTGCTCTCTGATATCGAGATAAGCAGGTCTGTAAAGTCCCCCATAAGTAAGGTAGTCTATTACGTAGCCGAAGGGAGGTATCGACGGATTCTCAGTGCTGTCCAGTCTGACAGTGACCAGATTGTCTCCATCAAAAGAAGCAACGTCGGTGATCTCTGCTCTGAATGCGGTATATCCGCTTCTGTGAGTGATCAGTTCCTTACCGTTAACGTATACGGTCGCTATATGAGCCGCCGCATCAAACTGAAGGAAGCATCTCTTGCCCTTTGCCTCCTCAGGAAGTCTGAAATGCTTGCGGTAGCCCGATATAAGCTGATAACTCTCCTCATCTATTGCATGCAAAGGAAGTTCCTTCACCGTATGGGGAAGTCTGACAGACTCCGCTTCTCCGTTTCCCTTTGCAAATTCTTCATTCCAGTTGGGAGTGAATTCCCAGTCGTTGGAAAAACCTATCATTATCTATCTCCGAAAATCAAATATATTCCCCTGCGGTGATCCTGAATGTGGAACCCGTCATCATCCTGCTCTCATCAGAGAACATGTAGATAAGGGCTTCGATATAGTCGCTCACTTCGCACATGCGTCCCATGGGAAGTATCCCTGCTGCCCTTTCTCTCAGTTCCTCTTCAGATTCCCCCTGTGAGGCGCGAAGTGCCAGTTCTCCCTCGGTGGGCGTCCATCCCAGAGTCAGGTAGTTGCATCTGATCTGGTCTTTTGCGTAGTTATGGGCTATATGCTCCATGAGTATCCTTAAGGCTCCCTTGGAACATGCATATGCCGCCCTGTCCTGCTGGCCTCCCCATGCATGGGCTGAGCCCGTGAGTACGATTGATCCTCCCACGGTCTTTTTCATGTAATTGATAGCTTCCTGGCATCCGAAGAAAGTTGCCTTGAAGTTTATATACATTATCTTGTCGAAGGTCGCTTCATCACAGGTATCGAGAGGACTTACGTCGGTCACGGCACCGTAGCTGAAATATCCGTCCACTCTTCCGTAGAACTTGTATGCGATCCTGAAGATCTTCCTTATATCCTCAATGTTATTGAGGTCAACCGGTACAAAGGTCCCGTCCGAACCGGCATCGGTTATGTCTTTTACAACTTCCATGCCGGCGTCCACGTCTCTTCCTCCGCAGACTACTATGGCTCCTTCAGCTGCAGCAGCCTTCGCAAATGCTCTTCCTACGCCCTTGGTGCCCCCGGTTATAACGATCACTTTTTTATTTAAACGTCCGCTCATTTTATCTTTTCCTTTTATATCGTAAGTTTTTCTCCGGGTGTCATGATGAGGGTCCTGAGTCCTGTACCCTTCATCAGTTCAAAGAACCTTCCCGGATCTCCCCCGTGGCTTGCGAACATGCCGTAATGACAGGGTATAGTGAGTCCCGGTCTGAGCGCTTCCGCAAGCTTCACGCAGTCATCGGCATCCATGTTTCCGTAAGCTCCGTTTATGGGTGCGATAAGCACGTCCAGGGGAAGCTTTATTTCATTGGTCCTGTCGAGCCTTAAGCAGGTGTCTCCTGCCTCATATATGCGTTTACCGTCTGCTATGACCACTACGCCCACAGCGTCCGGTGCACCGGTACCATGATCGCAGTTCACGAACTGAAGCGCGAAACCGTCTTCATCCACTATGTCTCCGGGTCTGACATATGTAATATTCTGATCAAAATACTCCATGCCTGTCTGTTTTACCAGCTTCTCACAGTCAACTGAGCAGTAGAGCCTGGTCCTGCCGTTAGCCATCATCTGAGGCACAGAATCCACGTCGAAGTGGTCCCAGTGAGGATGAGTGCAGACGACTGCGTCGAATTCCAGTTCATCGGCCCCGAGCACCTTCGGTATCATCCTCTTATATCCCATGTGGCCTTCCAGGCGCTCCACACATTCTGAAAGATACAGGTCGATGGCTATCAGTTTTCCTTCTGAAGTCTTTATGATAAAGCCCGCCTGACCTACCGAAAAAATATGCGTGCGGCCCATCTCAGTCGATAAAATTTTTATTGCAAGATCATTCATATTATCGATCCTTTCTGTTCATGCTTAATCGATTTATTATAACAATTATCTGTATATCCGGTCAACAAAAAATTAACAGGCGCGGAGGTCATCCGCGCCTTTCATAGCGTTATTTGAAGCCTTTTCTTTCCTTTGCCTTTTCGATCAGATCCTTGGCCTCTTCAAAGGCTTTCGGAAGCCCGGCATCCATCCATTCCTTGCCCTTCTTCTGGTTCTTTTTGATTTCTTCCCAGTTAGTGAGCACCTCGCCTACCCCGTCGACTTTCACTTCTCCGAATACGTGGGGATGTCTTTCGATCATCTTGTTCTTAACGGTTTCTGCCACATCTTCAAAGGTGAACAGCCCTTCATCCTCTGCAAGGCTTGCATGGAATACTATCTGAAGGAGAAGGTCTCCCAGTTCCTCCTTCATGCTGTCGCCGTTACCCGTTTCGAGATATACGTTTATACCGCTCAGTACCTCGCTTGCCTCTTCGATAAGTTCCGGCTTAAGGCTCTCATGCGTCTGTACCTTATCCCAGGGGCAGCCGTCTTCGGATCTGAGTTTTCTGACTACATCTTTAAGTTCATCTATCTGTGCCATATCCACCTCTTACAGAGCATCAATTATAAGTTTAAGGTCATCTTCGGAAGTGTTCCAGTTTGTTACCAGCCTGATGACCGATCTTCCCTCATCATATGCACACCATGTATAGAAAAGGAAATCCTTCTCGAGTTCCTTTATCTTCTCATTGGGAAGTATAATGAAGAGCTGGTTCGTCTGATGAGGTATCCAGAGTTCGCAGCCTTTCGCAAGTACAGCCTCTCTCAGCTTGATAGCCATGTCGTTCTCGTGTTTTGCGAGTCTGGCATAGAGCGACTTGGTTATGTCGTATCCGCCTGTCTCATCCTCAAGGAGAGCCTGCATCTGTACTGCCAGAGCCCTCGCCTTTCCCATCAGTCCGCAGTTCCTCTTCATCCTGAATTTGAAGTGATCGTCGAAATCGTCGTTAAGGAGCACTACTGCTTCACCGTAGAGGGCTCCGAGTTTGGTTCCGCCGATATAGAAGGCATCCACGAGATCCGCTATATCCTGGATCGAAAGATCGTTTCCGGGCCACATGAGAGCAGTTCCGAGACGAGCGCCGTCCATGAAAAGATAGAGATCGTGCTTATCACAGCATTCTCTTAAAGCTTTAAGCTCAGCTTTGGTATATACCCCGCCGTTCTCCGTGGGATGCGTTATATATGCCAGCCTGGGGATCACAGTATGCTCGTCTTCATAGAGAGCCATTATGTCCTCTATCCCTTCAGGCGTAAGCTTGCCGTCCTCTGTGGGAGCAGCGAAGGTCCTGTGTCCGTTAAGTTCCACAGAACCGGTCTCATGAACGAAAACGTGACCGGTTCTCGGTGCGATGACTCCTTCATAAGGCTTAAGAGGAGCGCAGCACGTGATGGTATTGGCCGCTGTGCCGCTATGCATGAAATATACCTTTGCTTCAGGCTTTCCGATCATCTTTTTGATCATTTCCCCGCATTCTTCGGTAAACCTGTCAAGGCCATAGCCGTCAGTATGCTCGAGATTTGTATCTATCAGAGCCTGCATTACCTTCGGATGTGCTCCAAGTGAATAGTCGCTGATAAAATAATTCATGTCTTGCCTCCTCTGTTAACGTTTTCTGAATAGTATTTTACTTATAATGAATGTCAACGCAAACACTGCCAAAAAGAATACAACTACTTTCAATACCGTGTTTTCTATAAACATCTGCTTTAATGAAAAACTGACGTCCTCAGCTGCTACGAGCTTGGAAGACCCTATAAGTTCCCCGTTATAGACAGCTTCTATGGTTCCCACCTTCTGGCCGGCTCTTACAGGAGCCCTCAGAGTGTCTTTTTTAAACTTGACCTCGTATGTGACCCATTTTTCTGCCTCAGATCTTCTCATATATACGTACGTGCCGTCTTTCGGAACAACGTCTACGGAGTGTACATC
This sequence comes from uncultured Eubacteriales bacterium, assembly GCA_902780845.1. GTDB lineage: Bacteria > Bacillota > Clostridia > Peptostreptococcales > Anaerovoracaceae > RUG754. Next base: position 2,223 of record CACZGZ010000048.1, on the reverse strand, counting down.
CTTTCCATACTTGACAGGCAGGCTGGCAACAGGCTGTGTTGGATCGATAAGTGGCTGATCTCCGTATTCAGAGTAACACCATTCGTACAGTTCCTTAGCTTCCACGAAGCTTCCCGGAACGACCCTGCCGTCATCAAGTTCAGCAAAATCCGCTCCCATGACTATACAAACAAGTTTATCTCCGTCCTTTTCAGCCGCTGATACAAGGCAGCATCCCGCCTCTTCTGTATAACCTGTCTTACCGCCAAGAGCATATTCGTAATAGAGCGGTCCTTCCGGATCTATGAGCATATTCGTATTGTATAATTTTCTCTCTTCGCTCTTGTTATTCTTCGGTACGACATATTCAGGCGTCGTGATTATCTCGCTTAATATTGGATCGGCTATTACAGCGCTGAATATGCGGTACATATCCCTCGCAGTAGTATAGTGATCGTCATGATATATACCATGAGTATCGGAGAAGTGTGTATCTTCACATCCCAGTTCTGCAGCCTTTTCATTCATTTTATCCACAAAGGCTTCAACGCTTCCGCTGTCGTTAACTGCAAGTGCATTGCATGCCTCATTCGCAGATACCATCAGTGCACAGTAAAGGAAATCCCTTACCGTCATTATTTCACCGGATTGAATGTTAGCAGTGGATCCATCCCAGGGGATATCAAAATACAGATCCTCATAAGCAGCAAAAGTATCGTCGAGAGAATATGCCCCATCTTCTATGGAAGAAGCTACCACAAGAGCCATCATTACCTTCGTAGTACTGGCGGGATATATTCGTTTATCCGCTTCCTTCTCATAGAGCACCATATCCCTGGTCTCGTTAACGACTATAGCGGAGATAACATCTGCTTCGTAACCGTAGTCCTCTTCCGCAAAGGCGATTCCCGTGACAGTTCCCGAAAATACAGTTATGATAAGGATAAATACCGTCAGGACCCTTAAATATTTAATTTTGATTCTGTTTCCTGTCGTCATCAAATAATCAAAAGAAACTATTTAAGAGTTTCCCACTCAGCCTCCTTAAAGCCTACAAGTACCCTATCTCCGTCGATAAGGATCGGTCTTTTAACAAGCATTCCATCGGTAGAAAGCAGATCAAAAACTTCAGTATCAGACATTCCTGGAATCTTGTCCTTAAGGCCGAGCTCTTTATACTTCAGACCGCTGGTATTGAAAAACCGCTTGAGAGGAAGTCCGCTCTTCTCATACCATTCCTCAAGTTCTTCTCTGGAAGGATTGTCTTCGACAATATGTCTGTATTCATATTCAAAACCGTTGTCATCAAGCCATTTAAGGGCTTTCTTACAGGTCCCGCATCTCGGATAGCAAAGCACTAACATGATATATTCTCCTTAAATAAAAATACTAGATTATTATACCATATAAAGGTATATACGGTAAAGAAAAAAGGATTTTAGATAAACATATTCCAAACGCTATAACGGCAATCGAGATCCATATGATACAAAGTAGTTTTAATCATTTGTGTATATAGCTTATGCAAAATAATGGCGTTTCAGATATGTATTTTTCATAATGACGGGATTTTTTTAAAAAATAAGGTGTTCCCATCCAAAATAACCCTGTTTACCTATGAAAATGACGGGAACCTCAGTTGTTTTGTAAAATTCCCGTCCTTTAAGTAGTATTGAACCATCAAAAAAGACGGGAATCGGAGTTTATCAAAAATTTTCCCGTACCCAATGTTATTCCATAGTTATCAGATAAAATAAAATGGGGCCATAGCCGGACCCATTTTATTTTATGGTGCGGATAACAGGACTCCCGCTGCTTCGCCTTCGGCTCGCGCTCCAGGCCCCTCGCCGTCCTCATTCAGGCCGGCTTCGGTCATCGGCTGCTCGAACGTTCACCGGACGTTCTCGCTAACGCCGATGCCTTCCCAGGTTCGAGTCCTGATCTTATCATATGATAAACAGAAAAGGCCCCGGACGGGACCTTTTCTGTTTATGGTGCGGATAACAGGACTCGAACCTGCACGGTCTCCCACAGGAACCTAAATCCTGCGTGTCTGCCAATTCCACCATATCCGCATAACAAACGATACAAAAAATATACTATACCGATTATTCAAAAGCAAGATAAAAACAAAAGCCCGGTATATACCGAGCTTGAATGGTGACCCCATCGGGAATCGAACCCGAGTTACCGCCGTGAAAGGGCGATGTCTTAACCGCTTGACCATGGGGCCTAATAAAAAAC
>CACZGZ010000047.1 GCA_902780845.1 uncultured Eubacteriales bacterium | reverse complement strand
TCGTTACAGGAAATATATCCTTCGTCATAGGGTCTGAAGCCTGCCTTGTGGGGTTCCTTGCCGGGAAGGCAGTCTATGTCGAATCTGAATGCTGTGACCGGTCCCGGGATCCCTGTGTCAAAGACGGCGATTACTCCCGGGAAGCCCTGAGTCTTCTCAACGATCTCCGGTTTAGCTCCCTGAGCGATGGCACGGTCCATGTTGGCTCTTCTCTCCTCAGGGGTCCTCATCATGTCATCGATGGTGGCTTCATCCACTACTTCGAGCCCCATAAGGCAGTCGTAGCCCATGTCTGTCAGTATCTCATATATTCTGGATGTGGTCCTTACCTCATCCCATCCCTGCTCGGGGAAGTGGTGGAATTCTCTTCTGTACTCGATAAACTTGTTCATTTCCGTCTTCTCTCCGTCAAGTAGGTATTCTATAAGATCCGCAAAAAAGATCAGTTCAGGAACTGCTGAACGAGTCTCTTTACGTCTCCTCCGTCAGCTACGCCCTTTACCTTTCCCATAACGGGTCCCATGAGCTTGCCCATGAGTTTCGGGCCGTCTCCCCTGGAGATGCCGAGGCCTGATGCTACTTCTTCGATCACCTTGAGCAGTTCTTCCTCGCTCATCTTGGCGGGGAGATACTTTTCAAGGATAGCGATCTCGTTGTTATACTGATCCAGGAGGTCGGTCCTTCCCGCCTTCTCGAAATCGGCAAGAGCGTCCTTTCTCATCTTTACCTGCTTGGAAAGGATGGCGATGATTCCCTGGTCGTCCAGTTCCTCTCCTCTGTGATCTATTTCATACTGCTTAACAGCAGCCCTTGCGAAGCTGATGGTGTTCTTGGCAGCCTCGTCGTGTGCCTTCATCGCAGCCTTGAAGTCTTCCATAAGTTGTTCCTTGATAGTCATGTCTTTCTCCTTTCGCGCCCTAAAAGAGCGATATTTTACAAAAGGGCCCCTTTTGCAAGGGACCCTTCGGATGATCATTTAATATTTGAGGTGAATGTTATAGATATCGGAAACATAGTTCCCGCCAACTGTTCTTCGATGGTCCTATGATCACCTTGATTTGATAGTTTTAATTAAAACTTTCTGGCTTTCTTTCTTGCAGCCTCGGATTTCTTCTTCTTCTTAACGCTGGGTTTCTCGTAGTGCTCTCTCTTTCTGAGTTCGCTCATGACGCCGTCTCTGGCACATGATCTCTTGAATCTCTTAAGAGCGGATTCCAAGCTTTCGCCTTCTCTAACGATTACTGTTGCCATATCTGATTCACCTCCTTGCTGTTTCAAATGTAGCCACAGAACAGTAAATATCTATAACAAGGGTATTATACTCTCTCGAATCAGAATATGCAAGTGTTTTTTGATCGCTTCAAAAAGCGGGAAGAAGCCCCTTTCCTGACGTTCAGATCAGCCCGGTGGCCAGGTCATCTTGCGCTTTCCGAGGATGTGGAAGTGCAGATGCTTTACGGTCTGGAAAGCGTCCTCTCCGTTGTTGGATACCACCCTGTAGCCGTTTTCAAGCCCAAGGTCCTTAGCGATATCCTGGATCTTCAGGAACATGCGTCCGATGAGAGCCGCATCCTCTTCCTTGATGTCGTCGATGCATTCGATGTGCTTCTTGGGGATCAGCAGTACGTGTACGGGAGCCTGAGGTTCTGCGTCGTGGAAGCAAAACATCTCATCATCCTCGTATACCACGTTCGTGGGGATCTCATGATTCGCCAGCATGCAAAAAATACAATCTGCCATGGTATATCTCCTTTCGGTAATTTTAAACTATTTCAGCCGTCATTCCATCCTCAAACGGAGTTCCCATTATGACGGTACAAAACTCATTCAGAAGCTTTTCCGGATCTCCTTCGGGTTCTGCGTAGACCCTGACGTAATTCTCCGTATATCCGGTGAGGAGCCCCTCCTCTGTGATCTCTTCAAAGAGCGCTGTTCTGAGATTGCCGGCTTCTATCCTGAAGAATCTGTTTGAGATCTCTTCGCCTTTTTCGATCAGCCTGTCAGACCTTTCATTCTTTATCTCGCCCGGCACCTGATCCTTCATTCCTGCGGCCTTTGTTCCTTCCCTCTCGGAATACTTGAAAACGTGGACTTTCAGGAAGCCTGCCTCATCCACCATCCTCAGGGAATCTTCAAAATCCTCCTCGGTCTCTCCGGGGAAGCCCACGATGATGTCCGTGGTTATTCCGTATCCCGGATCGTCAGCAACAAGCACGTTCACTATGTCCAGATAATCCTGCCTGGTATAGTGTCTGTTCATGGCGCTGATTATATGATCACTTCCAGACTGGATGCTTAAGTGAAGGTGCGGACAGAGCTTGGCATACTTGAGAAGGCCCTTTACATATTCTGCGTTTACTACGGTAGGCTCCAGCGAACTCAGTCTTATCCTGAATCTGCCTTCGATAGCGTCGATCCTCTTAATGATGGACTCGATGCCGTACTCCTCTACGCCATACTTCTCCCTGAAGCCTTCTTCTGTGCCGTAAAGAGCCGTGTTGATACCGGTGAGTACGATCTCCTTGAACCCGTTGTCTACGAGAGACTTCGCCTCCTCAACTATCTCTTCGGGGTCTCTGGATCTCACCTTCCCTCTCGCAAAAGGTATCAGGCAATAGGAACAGAATCTGTTGCAGCCCTCCTGGATCTTGATGTAGGCGCGGGTCCTTCCCTCCATGTTCATTATGATACCGCGGTCGGTATACTCACAGAGTTCATCGTAGCCGAGGACCTTATAGATGCGCTTATCATCTTCAAGGGCTTCCTTTACCAGGTCTATCAGGTGAGGCTTGTCTCCGTTGCCGGTCACGATATCCACTTCAGGCATCGCCCAGAGTTCCTGCGGTTTTACCTGAGAGTAGCAGCCTGTGACCGCGATGACAGCTCCGGGATTGGCCTTTTTCGCCCTTCTGATGAACTGCCTTGACTTCCTGTCCGCGATGTTCGTCACGGTGCAGGTGTTTATGATATAGCAATCCGCCGCCTCTTCCTCTGAAACGATCTCGAAGCCTGCGTCCCTGAACTGTTCGGCCATGGCCTGGGTCTCATATTGATTTACTTTGCATCCTAATGTGTGAAAAGCTGCTTTCATGTAAAACATTTTAGCATATTTCAGTTCAATAGACAATTATGATTTAAGAACATCCGCCGGCCGATGCTTGCCCATACAAGAGCACGGTAAACGATAAATATAGCACCGCTTCCCGTCCATCAGATCCAGCATGACGGGAAGTACATGGAAAAACTGCGGTTTCACGTACCTTTTCGAACATCATATCCCGCTAAATGGACGTGAACACTGATTGCTGCAATAGATTCCCGTCCAAATGCAGCCGCCGCACAAAAAATCAGTACGTGAAACCTCAATTACAAAAGGTTTTCCCGTACATCATTTTATCAGTCAACGATAAGTCGTCAGGACGCAAAAAGACCCTTGAGGCTCATCAAGGGTTTTCTGCTTTAAGGTGTGTGTATGTTATGAAAAAATGACTCTCACGTTGGCCCGTGTGAAACGAGACCAAGAAGGCTTGTAAGATATTGGTTAGCATTTGCTAACTGTTGTACTTAATATACACTATGAAAAAACCTTTGTCAATAGGTTTTGATAAAAAAGTTAGCAATTGCTAACTATTTTTTCTGCGATAGAAAAAAGAGCTGTTTTCACAGCTCCAGTTCATACATTATCATGGATATTGCAGCCATACCTGCGGTCTCTGTTCTCAGTATAGTCTTGCCCAAAGTGACGGCGCATGCTTTCCTGTCGAATTCGTCCAGGATGCACTCAACCTCATCCTCTTCAAAGCCTCCTTCAGGTCCTATGATCAGAGCGATACTGCTTCCCCTTTTAAGATGAGTGTCAGCCCCGCCTCTTAAGGCATCCTTTATAGAATAGCCCTTTTCGTTCTCGTAGGCCACCAGGATAGCGTCGTAGTTTTTCTCAGACAGTTCCTCCATCATGTCCTTAAAGCTCATGACATCGGCCACCTCAGGGATGATGCCGCGCTTGCACTGCTTCACTGCTTCGTCTGCAATCTTCTGAAGTCTGTCGCGCTTCTTCCCGAAGTTTCCTTTGTCAGCCACCACGGTCCTTGACATGAAAACCGGCACGATCCTCTTCACTCCGAGTTCCACGGTCTTCTGAACCACCGTCTCGAGTTTCGGGCCCTTGGGCACACCCTGATAAAGGGTGATCTTCGTCTCAGGCTCCTGGCTGAACTCATGCTTTCCTGTGATCCTGAGCACCACGTCTGACTCCGTGATCTCTTCGATCACAGTCTCGTACTCGAAGGCTTCCTTGTCGCTTATCATGACCTCATCCCCTACGCGGGCTCTCAGCACCCTTGTGAGATGCTTCCTGTCCTCAGGAGAGCTCAGGTATATTTTGTTATCAAAGATATCTTCCTTATCAACAAAAAACTTTATCATGGTTTTTCCTCACGATGCGATGATCGCTCTCCACATGCCGTCAGCGCAGACTTCCTCGACGGTGAAGCCGCAGGCTTCTATTGCAGCTCTTACTTCTTCTTCCTTTTCGTCTATTATACCGGAACTGATGTATTTAGCGCCGGGCTTCATATGTCTTCTCACGTCCGGGCTCAGCATCTCAACCAGATCGGCCATAAGGTTGGCCACCACGATGTCCGCCTTGTAGTCAACGCCCTTTGTGAGGTCTCCCTCAATCACCCTGACGTTCGGTCCGCAGCTGTTGAGTTCGAGGTTTTCCCTGGATACGTCAACAGCCACAGGGTCGATCTCTATACCCAGCACGTCTCCCGCTCCAAGAAGGTCCGCAGCGATCGACAGTATCCCGGATCCGCAGCCCACGTCCAGAACATGGTCTCCCGGCTTTATATACTTCTCCATGGCCTTAAGGCAAAGTGACGTCGTCTCATGGGTCCCCGTTCCGAAGGCCATGCCCGGGTCTATCTTAAGGATCCTTACTCCCGCCTTCTCCTCTTCTTCGGACAGTTCATAGTTCTCCCATGTGGGGCATACAAGTATCCTGTCGCTCACTCTGGAGGGCTTGAAATATTCCTTCCAGTTGTCCTTCCATTCGGAGTCATCATGAAGTGATGTAGTTACCGTCAAAGGCCCGAAGTCGGCTCCCTCGCCGTACTCCCCGTTCATCATGGCCTGTCTCAGTTCTTCTATAGCCATGTCGACTTCCTGGGCAAGTGCGTAGCCGTTTCCGGTCTCCTCACCGTCGAAGTACATGGTAACAGTAGGTTCCTCATCAGCCATCGCCAGGACTTCATCTCCGATGTAGTCCCAGTCGTAATCGTGTTTTTTGTTCATCAGATCCTGAAGGTCCATGGGGTCGTTCACCACCATGTCGGTGAAGCCCATGCCCATGAGGCAGCCCTCCACCGCTTCCAGACCTTCACGGTTGGTATGTATTACAAGTTCCAGATATTTCATCTGTCCTCCACATCATACATCCGGGCTCATTTCACCCGGATGCTTATTTTTACATCCGGGCTCATTTCACCCGGATGCTTATTTTTATAAGATAATTATCTGTATTTCTTCCCGAGAGGTCATCCCAGATGACGTCCTCGTAGAAGTCTTTGCCCAGTTCCAGTTCATGCTTTTCAGCATAATCGAGAAGTCTCCGGATGCAGGCGCCGACTGCGGAATATCCTCTCTCATCGTAGGTCACGATAAACTTTCCGCCGCCGTCCTCCACGGCCATCTTTTCCAGTTCTCCGTTTTCCTTAAGATGCTCCGCCTCAGAATCCGTCAGTATCGTGTAATACCTGTCATAGCGGAAGTTAACTTCTTCGCCCGTGATCTCAACGGAATCCCTCGGGATCGTCGCCCCGTCAGGGTAGCAGCTGTTCATTCCGAGGCTTCTCAGATACCTGAAATGATCTCCCACCGCTTTGTTCACGGCGAGGCCGTCACCCGGGCCGCTGAGATCCGTAGTGATCATGATCTCATCCGGAAGTTCCTGAAACAGCACTTCCCCTGTCCTGAGCTTCCCGGATGCATCCTTTAATCCAATGCCTTCACGCGTAGTCAAGGACTTCCTTCCGATATACTCCTTGGACCAGTTGAGGCGCCTTATCTTAGCGTCTATCTCTTCTCCCTTTGAATCCAGGAGTTCCACCAGAGCTTCCGGCGACCTGCTGTCTATCTGATCTCTGATCTCTGCTATGGAGAGCCCCAGCTCCCTCAGCATGAGGATGATGGAAAAGGTCTCCATCTGGTCATAGCTGTAGTATCTGTAGCCGTTTTCTCCTACGATCTCAGGCCTGAAGATCCCCATGTCGTCATAGTGGAACATGGTCTGCTTTTTTACTCCGAAGAGTTCGGCAAATTCACCGGTTGTCAGGTATTCCCTGTTCTTTTTCATTTATTTTGCCCAGTCCCTGACGCGGGATACGGCTTTCTTCCAGCCTTTGATGAGTTCGGCCCTCTTTTCCTCCGTCATTTCAGGCGTGAATTCTCTTTCGATCTGCCAGTTGTCGAGGATGTCCTGCTGTGACTTCCAGTAACCCGTGGCAAGGCCTGCCAGGTATGCCGCTCCCAGTGAAGTGGTCTCTATGCACACGGGTCTTACGACCTTGCAGCCAAGGATGTCTGACTGGAACTGCATGAGGAAGTTGTTTGCGCAGGCTCCGCCGTCGACTCTGAGCGTATTGAGGCCCTTTGTCTTATCATCATCCGTCTCCTGAAGATCCTGATTCATCGAATCGATCAGATCCTTCACCTGATATGCCAGGGACTCCAGGGTTGCCCTTACGAGGTGATATTTGTTGGTTCCTCTGGTGATACCGAAGATAGCTCCTCTGGCATAGGGATCCCAGTAAGGAGCGCCCAGTCCCGTAAAGGCGGGAACTACATACATGCCGCCGTTGTCACCCACTGCAATGGCCATTTCTTCCGATTGAGGCGCGTTTTCAACGATATTGACCTCGTCCCTCAGCCACTGGATAGCAGCGCCACAGATGAAAACAGAGCCTTCCAGAGCGTAGTTGACTTTTCCGTCCAGACCCCATGCTATGGTGGTCACGAGGCCGTTATCGCTCAGGATGGGTTTCTCGCCGATATTCATGAGAAGGAACGCACCTGTGCCGTAGGTGTTCTTTGCGTCTCCTTCATTGAAGCAGGTCTGTCCGAAGAGCGCAGACTGCTGGTCTCCGCAGGCACCTGCGATCTTTATGGGACCTCCGAAGATGTTTGGAGTGGTCTCCCCGTATACGCATGACGAAGGCATGGGCTTGGGAAGCACACACCTGGGTATGTCGAGGATCTCAAGGATCTCATCATCCCACTGAAGGGTGTTTATGTTGAACATCATGGTGCGGCTTGCATTGGAATAATCTGTCACATGGACCTTTCCTCCTGTAAGCTTCCAGATGAGCCAGGTCTCGATAGTACCGAAGAGGAGTTCTCCCTTCTCTGCTCTCTCCCTCGCGCCTTCCACGTTCTCAAGTATCCATCTGAGCTTGGTGCCGCTGAAGTAAGGGTCGATCAGGAGTCCGGTCTTCTCACGGATCATCTCGGTATAGCCCTTCTCCTTAAGCCCGTCGCAGTATTCAGCTGTCCTTCTGCACTGCCATACGATGGCGTTATACACAGGCTCACCTGTGTTCTTGTCCCATACGATGGCCGTCTCCCTCTGGTTGGTGATACCGATGGAATCGATATCCTCGTAGGTGAGGCCTGCTCTTAAGAGAGCTTCCTGGGCAACACCCATCTGTGTGGACCAGATCTCAACTGCGTCGTGCTCTACCCAGCCTTCCTTGGGGAAGATCTGAGTGAATTCCTTCTGAGCTACGGAGATCATGTTTCCTTTCTTATCGTAGATGATCGTGCGGGCGCTGGTTGTGCCCTCATCAAGAGTCATGATGTATTTTGACATAAATAAGTCCTTTCCGCCTTATACAAAAAGGCTCAAAATCTGATTGCTTACGTTGAACCCCTTAAGGGTAAGTCTTATATTATCTTCATCCTCCGCCGCATGTCCCGTGTCCACAAAAGACTTGAACTGCAGTCTGGCAAGATCTCCGTAGAATCCCCAGAAATCCTGGCCGAAGCGTTCTTCAAATTCCGATTTCGAGATACCGGAGCTCCTTCTTAAAGCGGTGATGGTGAACTCCTGCATATCGTCGGCGTAGCCATTCGGCTCCATGAATGTCACAGAAAGAGGATCCCTGAGATATCCCTCCAGATCTCCCGCGTGATAGAATCTCTGGCCGTATCCGGTATCATCGTCAGTCATATATGAATGGGCTCCCGGTCCGAAGCCTGCGTAGTCATCCAGATCCCAGTACTTAAGGTTGTGTCTTGATTCATAGCCGGGCTTCGCAAAGTTCGAGATCTCATAGTGGACGTAACCCGCTTCGGTGAGGACTTCTGCTGCTCTTTCGTACATCTTCCTGTCCTCTTCAGGGTCGGTCTCCTTCATCCGGCCTTCCATCAGCATCCTGGTGAACACCGTCCCTTCCATGAACTCCAGGGAATAGAGGCTGATGTGCTCGGGATCGAGTTCAAGCGCTTTCTTAAGGCTGTCCTCCCAGCTCTCCATGGTCTGGCCTTCTATCCCAAAGATCAGGTCGATGCTTATATTTTCAAAGCCCGCAAGTCTCGCCTCTTCAAATGCCTTTAATGAATCCTCAGTCTTATGGGTCCTTCCCAGTTTCTTAAGGATCTGGTCGTCGAAGCTCTGTACTCCGATGCTTAAGCGATTGACTCCCATGGCTTTGAAGCCCTTGAGAGAATCCGCGTCCACTGTTCCCGGATTCGCTTCCAAAGTCACTTCCCTGTCGTCCTCACGGCCGAAGGTATCGTCGCAGGCCTTTATCATTTCCTTGATGCGTATTGGCTCCAGAAGACTCGGGGTGCCTCCTCCGAAATATATGGAGTCCGGTTCCTGCTTTATGAAGGCATGTTCAGCATCATCCCGGAAATACCTTTTGAAGCTCCTTATCTCCTTCACGGCAGCGTCAGTGTATTTTTCTTTTATCTCTTTATCCCTTATGAGCACCGAGTAAAAGTCGCAGTACGGACATTTGCTCCTGCAGAACGGGACATGGATATATACTCCGAAACTCATCTTACTTATTATCGTCGTATTTAAGAACGGCTGTGAAGGCCTCCTGGGGAACTTCAACCGTGCCGAACTGTCTCATACGCTTCTTTCCTTCCTTCTGTTTTTCAAGAAGTTTCTTCTTTCTCGAGATGTCACCGCCATAGCACTTGGCGATAACGTCCTTCCTGTAGGCCTTGACGGTCTCGCGGGCGATGATCTTCTGGCCGATGGCTGCCTGGATGGGCACCTCGAACTGATGCATGGGGATTATCTCTTTCAGCTTCTCACAGACGAATCTTCCTCTCTGATATGCGTTTGAAGAGTGGACGATCATGCTGAAAGCGTCCACCAGCTCACGGTTGAGCATGATGTCGAGCTTCACGAGGTCGCTCTTCTGATATCTGTCGAGCTCGTATTCAAGAGAGCCGTAACCCCTTGTCTTCGACTTGAGGGCGTCGAAGAAGTCATATATTACTTCGTTCAAAGGCATGTCATAGTGGAGCTGCACCCTGGTGGGAGTAATGTACTCCATATGTTTCATGGTGCCGCGCCTCTGCTGGCAGAGTTCCATGATGGATCCCACGTATTCATTGGGGATCATGATGTTGGCCTTTACCATGGGTTCCTCTATGTGATCTATCTCCTGAGGAGCCGGCAGGTTCGAGGGATTCTGCAGCATGATCACTTCGCCGTCGGTCTTGACGACCTTGTAGATAACGCTGGGGGCGGTGGTGATCACAGCCAGGTTGAACTCCCTCTCAAGCCTTTCCACGATGATCTCCATGTGAAGAAGTCCCAGGAAGCCGCATCTGAAACCGTAGCCCAGAGCCTGTGAAGTCTCGGGCTCGAAGTTGAAGGCGGCGTCGTTCACCTGAAGTTTCTCCAGGGCATCCTTGACGCTCTCGTACTTCTCTCCTTCTGCAGGATATATTCCGCAGTAAACCATTGACTGGACTTTTTTGTAGCCCGGGCAGGGTTCGTCAGCCGGATCATTTGCCAGCGTGACAGTATCACCCACGCGCGCATCCGCGACCTGCTTGATGGAGCCGCAGATGTATCCTACCTCGCCCGCTCTCAGTTCCTTGGTGGGAACCAGACCGGGCGCGCAGTATCCGACTTCCGTTACTTCGTATTTTGCGCCTGTGGACATGAGCTTTATCATATCGCCCTTCTTCACCTTACCGTCAAAGATCCTGGCGTAGATTATTACACCAAGATAGTTGTCGTACTTGGAATCGAAGATCAGCGCCTTGAGTTTGCCGTCCTCGTTTCCTTCCGGAGCGGGGATGACCCTGATGAGCTCTTCAAGAAGTTCGTCCACTCCCTGGCCTGTCTTGGCGGAGATGAGAGGAGCTTCAGACGCGTCGAGGCCGATAACTTCCTCTATTTCCTCCTTGCACTCGTCGGGTCTTGCTGAAGCCAGGTCGATCTTGTTCAGGACCGGCATGATCTCCAGGTTCTCATCGAGAGCGAGATATACGTTTGCCAATGTCTGAGCTTCCACTCCCTGGGTGGCGTCCACCACAAGAACAGCTCCCTCACAGGCTGCAAGGGAACGTGATACTTCGTATGTGAAGTCCACATGGCCCGGCGTATCGATCAGGTTAAGGATATATTCCTGCCCGTCGTTAGCCTTATATACCAGTCTGGTTGTCTGGAGCTTGATGGTGATTCCCCTTTCGCGCTCCAGGTCCATGTTGTCCAGGTACTGCTCCTTCATGTCGCGCTCCGCGACCAGCCCCGTCTTTTCGATGAGACGGTCAGCCAGGGTCGATTTGCCGTGGTCTATGTGAGCTATGATGCTGAAATTTCTGATGTATTTCTGATGATCCATAAATTCCTCTGATTAATCAATTATTTGTTCCTGTTATCGGGTCAGGCCCCCATGGCACGTCCACAAAATACGGCAAAAGATACCTTGCAAACAGGAACAGCAAAACAAGCACCAAAAGTATGACAAAGTTCCGTTTGGTGAAGATCTTTTTCCATGGTATCTTCGTCGCAAAGAATGCCGCTATGCCTGCACAAAGGCCGTAGAACCATATCTTCAGCCAGCTGAAGAAACCGCGCTTCTTCTCTTCCTGCTGCTCCTCCTCAGTATTTTCCGAAGAGTCCATATCCGTCTCATCGATCTCGAGAACGATGGGAGCAGGTTCGCTGAACTGCGGAGCAGACGGCCCCACTTCCGGAAGATTATCGAGTGCCGCAACAGCCCCCACGGTAAGAAGCCCTGCGCCTACGCCTACAGCGACAGCTTTTTTGACAGTCTTTTCGACTATATCGTTCTTTTTCTTTTTTTCTTCAGGTACCCTGGATCCGGTCTCTGCGACCTCGTTTTCCAAGGTATTATCGATGTCCATAATCTCAATATCTTTCATATTCGTTTACCTCATGAAAATGAAAAATGAACATAACTATACATAATGATTATATCATGTTATATGCGCAAGCGCCACAGGAATATTTCAAATAAAAAGCAGGCATCCGAAGATGCCTGCCGACATTTTAAAACGTTTATCAAAGCTTGGGACCTGCGGTAACAAGTGCCTTGCCTGCTTCATTGTACTCGTATTTCGCGAAGTTCTTGATGAATCTGCCTGCCAGATCCTTTGCCTTGGCGTCCCATTCAGCGGGATCAGCGTAGGTGTCTCTGGGATCCAGGATAGCGGGATCAACTCCGGGAAGTTCTGTGGGAACTTCGAAGTCGAACACGGGGATCATCTTGGTGGGTGCCTTTAAAACGTCTCCGTTCAGGATGGCGTCGATGATTCCTCTGGTATCCTTGATGGAGATACGCTTGCCCGTTCCGTTCCAGCCGGTATTGACGAGGTAAGCCTTGGCTCCTGACTTCTGCATCTTCTTAACCAGTTCCTCAGCATACTTGGTGGGATGGAGTTCCAGGAAAGCCTGTCCGAAGCATGCGGAGAACGTAGGCGTAGGCTCGGTGATGCCTCTCTCTGTTCCTGCAAGCTTAGCGGTGAAACCTGAAAGGAAGTAGTACTGAGTCTGCTCCGGTGTAAGGATGGATACAGGAGGAAGAACTCCGAAAGCGTCAGCTGAAAGGAAGATGACGTTATCAGCGTCAGGTCCTGCTGATCTTCCGTTTACGTTCTTTGCGATCTTCTCGATGTGCTCGATAGGATATGAAACTCTGGTATTTTCGGTTACTGACTTGTCTGCGAAGTCTATCTTGCCGTTCTCATCTACGGTAACGTTCTCGAGAAGAGCGTCACGCCTGATAGCGTTGTAGATGTCGGGCTCGGAATCCTTATCGAGGTTGATTACCTTGGCGTAGCAGCCGCCCTCGAAGTTGAATACTCCGTTGTCGTCCCAGCCGTGCTCGTCATCACCGATGAGGAGTCTCTTGGGATCAGTTGAAAGAGTGGTCTTGCCCGTTCCGGAAAGGCCGAAGAAGATAGCGGTGTTCTTGCCTTCCATGTCGGTATTTGCTGAGCAGTGCATGGATGCGATGCCCTTGAGAGGAAGGTAATAGTTCATCATGGAGAACATACCCTTCTTCATCTCTCCGCCGTACCAGGTGTTGAGGATGACCTGCTCGCGGCTTGTAATATTGAAAGCAGCAACAGTGCTCGAATTCAGTCCAAGTTCCTTCCAGTTCTCAGCCTCTGCCTTGGAAGCGTTATAGATAACGAAGTCCGGCTTGAAGTTCTCGAGT
>CACZGZ010000046.1 GCA_902780845.1 uncultured Eubacteriales bacterium | reverse complement strand
AAATCTCAATAATAATTTTAAAGATTGTCTCCGATTTGCAGGCCTGTGTCCTGCATGTTCGCTCATTTGTTCGCGAACGCTTGTTCTAAAACAGTATATCACCGGTCCTCGCGAAAGCGCAAGTGGTTTCATCAAAAAATCGAATGTATTTTCGATTTTCGCCTTCACGATTGATCCGATTGTTTGATCGCAGGGGATACGCCGCCACGGCCTGAGAATTGCGTCAGATAAAAAGACCGGAAGCATATGCTTCCGGTCCCATTATCCTTTCAACTTTCCCTCATGTCAAGCTGTGTCCGGCTTCTGATCGCTTCGTTCGTTATGATCCCCGACGCAGTTTGTGATCAGACCGCAAATTCTCTCAGCCTGATCTTCGGGATCTGCAGTTCGGTCAGCACGATCCCCCGAAACTGTTTCTTCTGCACGGAGAGTTCCATGAGCTCCGTGATCTTCCAGATCTCCTCTTTATAGACTTTGTGCTCCCTGCCGAAAATTCCTTTTTTGACGACGGGAACGCTGAGCTTGACCCGCGCCCCGAGTTCTGTGTAGACCCCGGCAGCCGGCTGGTCGGGCGTCAGGTGATAGAGGTGGCTCTCCAGTGTAGTGTCCTGGTCGACTTCCGTGATCAGATACTGTCTGCATACCGCCTTGAAGCGGTAGTAGGCGTCTTCGTTCTCCAGGATCTCGATGGACTTGTCGCAGGCCTCTTCCCAGTTCTTTACTGTGAAGAAAGCGAGTATCGGGCAGAGCTTTTCTCTTGAGTAAGGATTCTTCTTTCCTACTTCGCTTGTCTCAGCAACCAGGATCAGCGTGTCGGACGGGATGGAGATCCCTGCCATATCCGCGATATATTTTGCGGTCTTTCCGACGATGGCAGGATTCATGGTGTTGTTGGCTCTCATGATGAATCTTCCTACCTTGTCGGTCTCTTCCGGTGTCATGAAGTAGCAGTGCTGCCTCTTCATTTCCTCCATTACTTCACGCTTGATGCACTCCTGGGTGATGACCGACTGCTCTGACGCGCAGATGGTTCCGTTATCGAAGGTCTTGGATTCCACTATCCTTCTTACTGCCTCATGGATGTCAGCTGACTTCTCGATGAAAGCAGGACCGTTTCCGGGGCCAACGCCTAATGCAGGATTTCCTGAGGAATATGCTGCATGCACCATGGCCTCTCCGCCTGTCGCGAGGATCAGTCCCGTGTCCTTATGCTTCATAAGCGTCTCAGTAGCCTGAATCGTAGGTGTCTTTACGACCTGCACGATGTTATCAGGAGCACCGCACTCCTTGCATGCCTGCTGGATGATCTTCACCGTTTCCAGTATGCAGTTCTGTGCACCGGGATGAGGTGAGATAACGATGGAATTCCCTGCCTTGAGGGAGATGAGGCATTTATACATTACCGTTGACGTAGGATTCGTTGAAGGAATGAGGGCTACTACTACGCCCACGGGAACAGCTACCTCGAAATAACGCTGAGCTCTGTTCTCGTTTATGATACCTACCGTCTTGAGGTTTGCCATGGCCTCATATGTCATCTTGGAGCCCAGGAGGTTCTTAAGGACCTTATCTTCCCATTTTCCGAACCCTGTCTCCTGCTGAGCCATCTTGGCAAGGGGCTCAGCGTTTCTGACGCATGCTTCGCAGATGTGCTTCGTCAGTTTGTCGATGTCAGCCTGTGACCATGACGCAAACTGCTTCTGCGCGATCTTTGCGTTCTTTATCAAATCTCTTGCTTCCTGTATGGAGCGCAAATCTTTATCGTATTCCAAGCTTTTACCTCCTGTTATAGTATTTCTTGATCATTAAAGTATCTTAGGTGTTTCAGCAATCTTCATTACGGTCCTTGCAAAGGCCTCGCAGGCTGCTTTGCAGGCCGCCTGATCGCCTACCAGAAGCCCTCCCGCGAAGTTGGTCTCCGTAGGCGGTCCGTAGAACACCTTCATCTCGACTTCCGCCGCTTTCAACGCTTCGTCCAGCCCGCATATGGCCTCGTTGGGAGGAGCTATCAGATATGCCATCGGAGTTCCTTCCGGCACCCCTGCCACTTCTGAAAGATAGCTTCCCGTCCTCGATATCGTATGCGCAAAGTACGGGATCGAGCCCGTATCGTTTGCCGAATAGAAGAAGGCGTCGTTCTGCACGTATTCGCTGAATGCAATGATCCCGGCCTTTACTTCCGCAGGATCGGGTCCCGCCAGGATCCCGATGAATTCACCCGCGAGTTCCGTGGATGCATTTCCTGAACCGGCATACATCGAGTGTGCATAGGTTACGATCACGTCGGCCTTCTTGGTGGCCTCATCAATTGCCGCATAGGATATATCGTCGATATCCGACGTCATGATCCCGAGGGACCGGTATCCTTCAGGCACTTTCAGGGCCTTCAGCAGGAACGGATCTGCGTTTGGTATTTCCTGAATACTCAGGACGGTGGCTTGTATCCTATCGCCTTTCAAAAATGCACCTCCTTCCTACAGGACCAGATCCACGCCGCTGGATTTGGTCTTAAGCATCTTCTCTATGATCTCCACCAGATAGGCTCCCGCTTCTACGGGCTGGATGCCGTTCTTATGGATATTTGACACTACTGTTCTTCTGGACTCCGGCATTCCCACGGTCGCCTTGTAAGCCATGTAGGCGGACATGCTGTCCGCAGCCGCAAGTCCCGGACGCTCTCCCAGAAGCACCACCGTTACATCCGCTCCGGTGATCTCTGAGATCACGTCCATGGTGGGCACCCTTCCGAACCTTACAAAGAAAGGAGTTCCCGTCTCGATCCCCCTGTGTTTCAGTCCGTCCATGAGAGCGGGAAGTATCTCCCTTATGTTCTCATCTATCGCTGAATTGGAAAGTCCGTCTGATACGTAGATCTGTACCTGAGGGTTCATCTTGCAGTTCCTCTTGATGAAATCCACGGATTCAGGGGGAAGCTTTCTTCCGAGATCCGGCCTTGTGAGATGCTCATTGATCTCTCTTGCCTGCGACTGGATCACGGGAAGATCCATTTCTTTAAGTATGTTTTCATCCGCAGCCTTAAGAACTGCGTCCTTTGCCATGGCGTGATCGGCTCTCAGGGATATCAGGGCTTTAGTGCTGAGCCTTGCTCCCGCTCTTCCGATCCCAACTCTGGCTGTGGTCGAACGCCTCATGGCGTTTATGGCCATCTGATTTACAGGATCTGTCACCTGAATGGTGTCCTTGTACTCCTTGGAAGTTATATCAAGAAGTGAAGTGTCCGGACCTGTATATTCCCGGCTGATTCCGGGTTCATCAAGGAGTCCGTTTTCTTTGAGGACTTTCATGACTTCTTTGGTGATCAGATCTACAAGCTGTCTGTTGTCCATAGCGGCCTCCTTTCTATCTTCTCATGAATATCGACGGATCTCCGGCATACTTTGTAAGCTTGCCGTTCTCCATGATACCCATCTTCTCGCACCACTCCTCGAAGGGCTTGATGGGTCTCAGTCCCAGAAGTTCACGGAGAGCTGCTGTGTCATGATAAGCGTTGGTCTGGTAGTTCAGCATTACGTCGTCTCCGGAAGGAACGCCCAGGATGTAGTTCACGCCCGCCGCTGACAGAAGCACCGCCAGATTCTCTATATCGTTCTGATCGGCGTCCATGTGGTTCGTGTAGCAGCAGTCGCATCCCATGGGGATACCGGTGAGTTTTCCCATGAAATGGTCTTCGAGTCCGGCACGGATGACCTGTCTTGAATCGTACAGGTATTCAGGTCCGATGAAACCTACTACGGTGTTTACCATGAAAGGCTTGAAGCGTTTCGCGAAGCCGTAGCATCTCGCTTCCATCGTTACCTGGTCTGAATCGAAGTGCGCGTCGGATGACAGCTCCGATCCCTGTCCGGTCTCAAAGTACAAAAGATTCTCGCCCTTGCTTGTGCCCTTCTCCCTCAGAAGTTCATAAGCTTCATTTACGGTAGCTGCGCTGAATCCGAAGGCCGAGTTGCCCTTCTCGGAACCTGCGATGGACTGGAATATCATGTCGCAAGGAGCTCCCTGTCTCACGGCTTCTATCTGGATCGAGATATGTGCAAGCACGCAGATCTGAGTAGGTATGTCGAATTTTCTCTTTACCTCGTCGAAAAGTTCAAGCACCTGTTTGCAGGATCCCACGGTATTGTTTACGGGGTTCAGTCCCAGTACCGCGTCTCCTGTTCCATAGCTCAGGCCTTCGTAAAGAGATGCCCTTATGCCGTCGATGCCGTCCACCGGGTGGTTGGGCTGAAGTCTTGTGGACAGACAGCCTCTCAGGCCGATCGTGGTATTGCAGGTAGCCGGCACGCGGACTTTTCCTGCCCCGTATACCAGGTCCAGGTTGGACATAAGCTTCGCCACTCCTGCAACCACCTCAGAGGTAAGCCCGTTTGAAAGCTTCTTTATATCCTCTTCAGTTGTCCTTTCCGAGAGGATATATTCCCTGAGTTCTGCCATGGACCAGTTTTTGATCCTGTTGTACATTATGTCGCAGCAGTCGTCCTGGATTATCCTGGTTACTTCATCTTCTTCGTAAGGAACTACCGGATTGTTTCTGAGGTCCTTTACGAGAAGGTTCGAAAGAACTTCCTTTGCGGCTATCCTTTCAGATACCGATCTCGCAGCCAGACCCGCCATCTCATCTCCGGATTTCTTTTCATTGGCCTTTGCCAGGACCTCTTTTACGGAACTGAATTCATATGTAGTTCCGCCAAGCAGTGTTTTTAGTCTCAAGGTCCCACCTCCATCAGTTAAAAATAAGTGTTTTTATCACTATCGGTACTGCTATCCCGTTAAGTATGGGTTTGCCTATATCGATGTAGTCTCCCGAGCCCATCTTGATCTTGTCAAGACAGAGCACGCATTTGTCATTTTTTATTTCACGCTCAAGCATCTGTCCCAATGCTTTTGCCATGTCATTCTCACTAAGTACCACCAGCGGGGTATCCCAGCCAAGGCACTCCTCGTCTATCTCGACCAGAGATTTGGCAAGGTTTATGATGTCCTGATAGGACGCCTTCGGTAAGCCTTTGATGCAGATACCTATCTTTTCGTTCTGCGACTGGTCAAGGAACCATCCGAGTTCCTCTCTGGCTATCCTGGTATCGCATTCATACAGGGCCTGTTCTGCCTTCTCTCCCACCTTGAATACCGGAAGGTTCTTAAGCGGGAAGACCTCTTCTGAATATGAGATCGTGGAACCGCTGACCTCCGTGGTGTATATCCCGGCGCCTACTACGGTGGCTCTTATGGTCTCCTTTGACTCCACCACTTCGAAGGGTTCTGTCTTGAGTTTCTTCTTAAGAGCCTGAGCGATCGCGACTCCGAGATCGTTATACTTGTAAAGATCCTGTTCGTCGTTATAGTAGCAATCGGCAATGCCTCCCGAAAGGGTTATGAACTGTATCGGATAGTTCAGGTTCAGCTTTCTCGAATTCTTTGTGGTCGATATTCTTGTGAAGCTATAGTGCTCCTCGTGGATGGCATCCAGTATCACGTCCGCCAGAAGATCCCCTGCCAGGGCCATCTTGTTGTCGTCCACCCTCATTCCCGGGACGACGTAGATGTTTCTTTCTTTTCCCACGTCGTTGAATCTCTTGGATACGTAGGTTATCTCTCCGGAGTCATCATACCTGATGAGCCTTCCGCCCACGTCGATACAGGTCTGTGCTACAAGGTCTCCGCAGTTGAACACCGAGATGTTTGTGGTGCCTCCTCCTATATCCAGGTTGGCCGCCACACAGCCGTATACCTTTGAGAAGGACTCGGTGCCTGCGCCGCGGCCTGCGATTATGGACTCAAGGTCGGGTCCCGCTGTGGCCACCACGAAGTCTCCCGCGAATTCCGAGAGTTTTTCGGTAATGAGCCTTGCGTTATCCTTAAGCGCCGACTCTCCGGTGATTATGACAGCGCCGCTGTCCACGTCATCGGGAGTGATCCCGGCATTTCTGTATTCGTTTTCGATGATCTCCCTGATCTTGTCTCCGTCCAGTCTGTCTTCAGAAATGAGCGGGGTCAGATACACGGGGCTTTTGTAGATTATCTCCTTCGAGGTAAGTTCCACGTTCGGAGCCATGTATACCATAGCAGTGTTCTCTACGGCGAGTTTGCTCAGTATCATGCTCGTTGTAGTGGTCCCTATATCGATACCTACTGATAATATTTTGTTGTTCTTTTCTCCTAAGGACATATCGTTCCTCTTTTTGGTCTGTATCGTCACAGGCCGGATCCAAAAAAGGAGCCCAAAGAAGACCCTGATGCCGGGTCTCTTGCGCTCCTTTGCACTCATTCACGTCGTTGTGAAATTTATTCTTTTTTAATGATTTCTGCTCCTAGTGAAGCATGCTCTCGGTGTCCACTATGATCTTCGCGACCTCAGCGATGGACTTTCTTTTGTTCATGCTGATGGAGCGGAGATACTTGTAGGCTTCATCCTCTGAGATGGTATTGTTCTTCATCAGGATGCCCTTGGCTTTTTCGATGACCTTTCTCTCTTCCAGCTTGCGCTCCTGCTCCTCGATGGAACTCTTGAGCTCTGCAAGCTCCCTGACGCGTTTGATCGCGATCTCTATGGTGGGAATGAGAGATTTCTCATCTATGGGTTTCACCAGATAGCCCTGTGCCCCGAAGTCCGCAGCCTTATCCACGAACTGCTTATCGTTATACGCGGTAAGCATCACGATCGCGATATCCTTCTGATCGGAGTTGATCAGTCTCGCCGCCGTGAGTCCGTCCATAACGGGCATCTTCACGTCCAGAAGGACTGCATCAGGATCCAGATTCTGACAGAGTTCCACAGCATCGATCCCGTCGGCAGCTTCGCCGACCACTTCATAGCCCTGATACTCCAAAGCTTCCCTTATATCGAGTCTTGTTATAACGTCATCATCTGCGATGACCACTCTCGTTGCCATAGGTCCCTTTCCCTTTTGATAAGCTTAAGCTACAAAAAAAGCCTATGCGAAAACCTCACATAAGCTCCCATGCTATTTATAGATGCACGCCGTTGTACACCATATATAGTTTACCTTAATAAAGTTTGGGTGTCAAGATTTTTTTAAGTGGCTGTCAAGGCAGGCTCCGAATTCAGTCCAATGTCTTTCTTGACTGGAATAAAAAAGTGATTTAATATTATTCCTATACAGCGGATTTTATAAAAATGAAAAAGACAAATAATGACAATTTCATAAAGCAATTTGGTATCTATGCAGGTGTGACGCTTCTGTTCACAGTGCTTGCCATCGGCTCCGTAACGATAAACTGGGGGCTCGGCGACTCACAGCAGATGTTCATACTGGTGAATCTGGTCATGGCTCTGGGATTCATGGGTTACCTCAGGATGTCGGATTACAGATTTGATCCGGGCACCAGGATCACAGACAGAAAAACCCTCTACTGGGTATGCCTCTGGATCGCCTTAGTCGTACTGTCAGCATTTTACAGACCTGACCTGGGCTGGTCGAACAACATTCCCATGAACGTCTGGCTGCTCATAGAGACCCTCCTGATCGCTTCTTCAGAAGAGATCGTCTTCAGGGCCTTCGGCGACTGGTGCTTCCCTGTAAAGGGCGTGCGCGAGGAAGCAGTAATGATAATCTGCTATACAGTCTTTTATTCATACTGCTTCACCGGCGAAACGGGCGCAGGCGTAATGGCCATGCTGCTCGCCCTCGGTACGGGCTTCCTTTTCACGGGGCTCTATCTCAGATTCCGAAAGCTCGGTGCAAACATTCTCTATCACTTCCTGCTGATCTATCTCTCAAGGGTGACGGCGATCAACAGTACAGCTCAGGACACCGTTCTCGGGAACGCTGCGACTTTCGTCTTCGCTGTCGGAGTTCTCGGAATGATCTGGTCCGGTATGCGCCTTATGAACGCATATAACAGAGAAGGCGTATATATCGGCGAGGATGCGGAAGACAAGGTAGACTTCGCAAAAGCTTTCACAGAAAGCCGCGACAAATACCGTGAAAAAGTGATCAATAAGGCTCAGCCGTCCATTGATAAGCGCAACGAGCGTAAGGTTGAAATGCTCAGAGCCAGAGCTGAAAAGCAGGCTGCAAAGCAGAAAGAAAAAGAGGAACGCAAATGATCGATGAAAAGACCGTAAGAAATATAGTTGAAAAGATCGTAAACGAGAAGCTCTCAGAAAAGATCTACCCCGGTCAGACCGTTGAGACCTCAGAAGGTTTCACCAAGATCAAGGATCCTTCCGGGATCCTTAAGATCGCAGAAAAAACCGTAAAATGCGAACCCTTCTCTCAGGACGGCGTAGCCCTTAAGGATGTGACCACCCTTAAAGAGGCCCCTCACATGGGCTGCGGCATAATGGAGCTGGATCACACTTCCTTCGAATGGACTCTTACCTACGACGAGTACGATGTGGTCCTCGAAGGTGTTTTGGAGATCGAGATAGACGGTCGCATACTTACAGCGCACCCGGGAGAGATAATATACATCCCTGCAAACTCTCACATCCATTTCCAGACGCCGTCATTTACCAGATACGTATACATGACCTACCCTGCCGACTGGCAGTAAAGAAAAACCCCTTGGTTATCCAAGGGGTTTATTTTTATACCAGTCCGTGTTTGAATTTCAGAAGCATCTCATATGCCATTGTGTAGTCATTGATATCTTCAGGGATATCGTCACGGGTGAGCCAAAGGCTCTCGCTGAGTTCAGTTTTATCAAGTTCTATTGAGTCCGGATCCCCGTCAAGTTCACAGAAGTATCCCACCATAAGGTTGTCAGCGATACCCCAGGGCTGTGAACCGTAGTACCTTATATTCTTTACATCCAGGCCGACCTCTTCCTTTACCTCACGGGCTACAGTAGCTTCAAGGCTTTCGCCTGCTTCGTTGAAACCTGCTACAAGTGAGATATAGTCATATGCCCTGTTTGCGTATTTTGTTACCAGGACTCTGTCTCCGTCGATCACAGCAGTCATGATGGCCGGTGCGATCTTGGGGAAGATCAGATTACCGCAGCAGTCGCACTGGAGTGCGCGAAGTGCCGGATGGTGATGGGTCGGCTTCCCGCATCTTCCGCAGTATGCGTTGTTCACATACCAGTTTCTGAGCTGGAAAGCGGTGAATGCTGCAAGCACGTCCTCCATAGGCTCCATCCTGTAGCGGTAGAGCTGCTGTACCTGGCGGAATGCGAAGGCCGGAGCGTCTGTTTTTTCAGGCTCTCCTTCCTTTGTCTCAAAGTCTCCCTCCTGACCTGTAAACTCCGGGAGCATGCCTTCAGGAGCGAGGAAATAGTCTTTATCATCCACTGAAAACAGATATCTGAAGTTCTCGGTGTCCTTCCATGAGGATGCTTTGGGATACTCGAAGAAGCTTCCGTTCTCAGCCACAAGGACGTCCTTCCCTCTGAAGCAAAATACCGGCGAATCAGGGGCAGGAGTTTTTTTGGCGTCATACTGATTATTGAAAAACTTGGGTGCGATGTCCTGGTACATACAGACCTCCTGTGAATAATTATCTGAAAATTATGAGAAAAATCTACCACAGGTCTTATATTAATGTCAACTGCTATCTTTTCCTACTAAAACAGGCGTCACCGCTTCCAGTAGGTAAAAACACATGGTCATCTTCCTACTAAATCGCGCGTCGACCTCTCCGGTAGGTAAAAATGCATGGTACCTTTCCTACTAAATCGCGCGTCGACCTCTCCGGTAGGTAAAAACACATGGTCATCTTCCTACTAAATCGCGCGTCGACCTCTCCAGTAGGTAAAATACCATGGTACTCATCCTACTAAAACGCGCGTCACCGCTTCCAGTAGGTAAGAACCCACAAAATCGTACATACTAAAACAGCCATTGCCTCTTTTAGTAGGAAAACGATAATGACCTCACTGTAAATAACCAACAAAAAACCCCTTGAAGCTCAAGGGGTCTTGATTGGAGCAAGAGACGGGAGTCGAACCCGCCTTTCAAGCTTGGGAAGCTCGTGTACTACCGATGTACTACTCCTGCAAAAAATATCTGCCGGACCATTTCCGACAGATATATTTTACTATGATTTGGCTATTTGTCAAGTCCGGCGGCCTCCGCATCAGGGATCGCAGACCCCGCATGGCGTGTACCCTCTCGCTATCAGATCCTCCCTGGAAGTGAAGGTCTTTCTCAGGTTCCATGGGTTCGCTCCGTTTAAGCTTTTGCACCCGTCGAGGTGGAATTTGCCGCTTGAGATATTCATGACGTAGTGGACGCTCTCAGCCTCTGCCGCATCTATCCTCTTCAGGCTGCTGTTATCCGCCTTCTGATCCAGCTTAGGATAAACGTTAAGGTAGCCCTCCTGCCAAAGCACCAGAAGGGTGTCATCCTCTGACAGGCGGTTCTTTCCGTTTGCGTAGTTGATATCCACTCCGGGCTGCACGTTAAAACAAAATACGTTAAAGGATATACCCGCTCCTCCGTCTTCAACGGAAAGAGCTTCGATATGCACTCCTCTCGCAACGAGTTCGGAACCTTTGAATACGGGAGTCACCCTGTACATGACGTGGTTCCCGGTTTCCTTGACATAGATCGCTACCGCGTTCTCAAATGGTATCATACCGTCCCTGTTCATATATGAGGTGCCCGTTATGAGATTCCTGTCTATAGCCTCGTCTCCTGTAAGCTGATATCCTATGAGATGACAGCGGTTATACAGATAATTGCCATAAACGAAGTCATAACTGTCCGTCCTCCATCCGGTCGGATGTATCTCTCTTATGTTTCCCCTCTCTCCATCCGGCATGGTTTCGATCCCGATGCAGGCCGTTGCAGTCCCTGCTCTTCCGTAACTGTCCAGCTGATCCAGGGATTCCTGAACGCTTGTCCAGATCTCATCCTCTTTAAATTCCGGTACGTTATTGTTTATGTACGCAAAGGGAAATCCCTGCCACTCTCCTGCTTCAGCCAGCAGATCTGCATGGGCCTCTCCGTCATCCAGCCTCGCTATGAGCCCCGCCTTATATGCGCCGAAGCCCAGAAGGATCAGTATCAGAATTATTATTAAGATGTGTCTAATTACGTGTCTGTCTTTCATTGCCTTAAGTCTCTCCGGTAATTATATCATATATCATCAGCAACCGCCATTATGACAGAAAATCATGCAAAGCATTCCAAACTTGCGTTTGACGAATAACCATATATGTTTTATTCTAAATACATAAAGTTGATATGATTTGAACAGGAGGTCAAATATGTTTACAAGAGCTATAACCCGCAAACCCTGCCGCGCACTGATCGACGGCATCACCACAGCCATGTTCGGAGAAGGCAAACCCGATTATGAAACAGCCGCTGCCCAGCATGACAAGTACGTTGAGACCCTTGAGAGCCTTGGCCTCGAAGTTTTAGACCTGGAAGCAGATGAAAGATATCCCGACTCATGCTTCGTAGAGGATCCTGCAGTCGTTATGCACGAATGTGCCATCATCACAAACCCCGCAACCGATTCAAGAAACGGCGAAAAGTTTGAGATCATCGATGCCATCAAAAAATTCTACGCTGACGATCAGATCTTCCACATCAAAGCTCCCGGCACCATGGAAGGCGGAGACGTAATGCTGGTAGACAAGCACTTCTACGTAGGTCAGTCTGACAGGACCAACAAAGAAGGTTTTGAGCAGTTCAAGGCTATCGTTGAGAAGTTCGGATACGAAGCAACTGCAGTTCCCGTAACAGAAGGACTCCACCTCAAGGACTTCGTCATCTATCTTGAAAACGGCAACATGCTGGTTACACCCACCATGGACAAGCAGCCTGCTTTCAGTGAATACAACAGGTTCGTCGTTGATGCTGATGAACTCTATGCCATCAACAGCATGAACATCAACGGCACCGTTATCGTTCCCGAAGGCTTCCCCAAGACCCTTAAGACCATCCAGGATCTTGGCTATCCAACTGTAGTTATAAACAACAGCGAATTTGCAAAGATCGACGGTTCACTCACCTGCCTGTCACTGAGGTTCTAAACAGGAACTCAAAAGGCTCTGCATCATGCAGAGCCTTTTTTATTTCTTTATTCATCTGTTCTGTGTCCGTCGAACCAGCCTGTTATCTCTTTGAGTCTTTTGAGTCTGTGTGCGGGTTTGCCGCTTCTCGACAGTTCATGGTTCTCTCCTCTGAAGGTCACCATTTTAGCTTCCACGCCGTGGGCTATGAGAGAACTGAACATCTGATATCCCTGATCGATGGGGCATCTGTAATCTTCAAAGGAATGTATGAAGAGTGTCGGTGTCTTAGCTTTATCAGCATATTTCATCGGGCTGTGGAACCAGAGTTTTTCAGGATCGTTCCATGGATCCGAGAGGTTCTGATCCTTTGTGAAGCTTACTCCGATATCGGATACTCCGTACATGGAGAACCAGTTGGATATGGATCTCTGGCTTGCACAGGCTCTGAAACGGTCTGTGTGACCTATGATCCAGTTGGTCATGAAGCCGCCGTAGGATCCTCCCGTCTCGAAGAAATTGTCCTTATCCATAGCGGGGTATGCCTGAAGCGCAGCGTCGCAGAATGCCATTATATCCTCGTAATCGATGGTGCCGTACTTTCCGAGGATATTCATGAAGTCTCCCCTTCCGTCGGATCCTGTGGGATTGCAGAATATTACAAAATATCCCTTTCCCGCCCAGTACTGCATCTCATGGTAGAAGACCTCTCCGTAGACCGTCTTGGGTCCTCCGTGTATGTCGATTATTACGGGATACTTCTTTGAAGAATCGTAGTCCATAGGCTTAAGAACGAAGCCGTGGACATCATATCCGTCTCTCTTCACGTTCAGCTTTTCGGGCTGAGCTACGTATTTTCCTCTGAGCACCACATCGTTGAATCTGCTGAGCTTCTTTCCCTTAAGGTCATATACTTCCTGACCCTTCATATCATAGAGGGCGATCATCATGACCTTGTCGACGGATATGTCGAAGCAGTCCACCGAGCCCGGACGATCTGTCAGCTGGGTGATCTTCCCATCCTCCAGCTTAAAGAGATATGCTCCGTCAAACCTGGTGCTTATGAAATACAAAGTATCTCCAACCATTTTGGCTGCTCTTCCGCCGCCGTACCTTATATCCGACCCTACTGAAGTACCTATGGACTCGCCGTGCTTTG
>CACZGZ010000045.1 GCA_902780845.1 uncultured Eubacteriales bacterium | reverse complement strand
GAAGCTCTGAAAAGAGAAGGCCTGCTCGTATATTTTCATGACGCAGGCGGGGCAGCTGATGAGATCAAAGGAGTTACATACAATTCCAAAGAAGTAAAAGAGGACTGGCTTTTTGTCGTGAAGGGAGCTCATTTCAAGGAACAGTATCTCAGGGATGCGCTGGAATCCGGAGCTGCGTGTTTTGTAAGGGAAGCGTCTGAAAAACCGGGCGACCTTCCTGACAGCACAGGCATCTATGTAAGCGACATCAGAAAGGCGATGCCCGTAATAGGAGAGACCTTCTACGGCAGGCTGTGCGACAGGCTCCATATGATAGGGATCACAGGTACAAAGGGAAAGTCCACCACAGCTTACTTCGTGAGACATATACTGGATGAATGGATGGAAGCACAGGGGAAACCCCGCACTGCGATCTGTTCCAGCATCGAAAACTATGACGGTGTCATAGATGAGGAATCGCATCTGACCACGCCTGAGATACTTGAGCTGTATCATCACATGGATAACGCGCTTTCTTCTGATATAAGCTACATGACCATGGAGGTCAGCAGTCAGGGCCTGAAATATGACAGAGTCGACGGTATCAGTTTCGATGTGGGTACGTTCCTGAATATAGGACGCGATCATATCAGCGATGTGGAGCATCCTGATTTTGATGATTACCTTGAGTCGAAATTAAAGATCTTTCCGCATCTAAAGAAGGCATGCATCAATCTTGACTGCGACCAGCAGGAGAGGATAAGGAAGGCTTCAGAAGCCTGTCCTTACGTTATAACTTTCAGTCAGCACGATGAAAGCGCGAACGTTTACGGGTATGACGTGGTCTCCGATGAGGGAAAGGTCAGCTTCAGCGTAAGGGTATCGGATATCGAAGGAACTGAGGATCTTAATGAAAGGATCGAACTCGGGATATTCGGAACTATAAACGTTGAAGACGCTCTTGCAGCAATCTCTCTGTCGCTTCTTCTGGGAGTCCCTATGGAATATATCAGGGAAGGACTCAGGACAGCGACAGTTCCCGGAAGGATGGAAGTTTTCAGATCTGAGGACGGAAAGAAGATAGCCATAGTTGATTACGCTCACAACAAGATCAGCTATGAGAGGTTCTTTGAGACCATAAGGGAAGAATTCCCCGGCAAAAAGATCATGATAGTCTTTGGAAGCGCCGGCTGCAAGGCTATACAGAGAAGGGAAGAGCTGGGAACGCTTGCAGGAGAAAACTGCACATATTCCATTATTACTGAAGAAGACTTCGGCGAAGAAGACGTCAATAAGATCTGCCGGGAGATCGGTGATTTCGTAGGTAAGGTCGGAGGCAGATACGAGATCGTTACAGACAGAGAGGAAGCCGTAAGAAAAGCCATTACTCTGATGGACGATGATACCATACTCTTTATTCCCGGAAAGGGCAGGGAGACGAGGTTAAAGAGAGGCCTCGTGTATGAGGACTGCCTGTCTGACGTGGACCTTGTCCGCAAATATCTTTGATAAAAACGAGAAATATGAAAAAAGTATTTATTTATAAAAACGATGTACCCCGTACAGTTGCAATAGCGGATACCCTTGTGAACAAGCTCATGATCTCAGGAGTAGATATCACAGAAGAAATCGGCGATGCGGATCTGATCATCTGCGTCGGGGGCGACGGGACTCTTCTTAATCTGATGCAGAATCACGAGTTTCCCACCGTACCTGTTGCGGGTATAAATACCGGACACCTGGGATTCTTCCAGGAGATAGCGCCTGAAAAGATCGATGAATTCATCAAGACCTACATTTCGGGTGATCTTACCGTGCAGCCATATAATATCGCTAAGGCTGACATCAAATTTGAAGACGGCGGCGAGATCGCATACAGGGCTCTGAATGAATTCGTGATCAGAGGACAGGGAACTCATCCCGTCCACCTTAATATAAGCATAAATACATCATTCATAGAGCGATTCAGCGGAGACGGCATAATCATCTCCACACCTGCAGGATCGACTGCATATAACTATTCACTTGGCGGAGCCCTGGTGGATCCCAGACTGAATCTCCTTCAGGTAGCTCCTATGGCTCCCATGAACAATACAGCCTACAGATCGCTTACGTCGAGCATCCTGCTTCCTGCAAACGACAGCCTGATAATAGAGCCCTGCGATGAGCAGAGCAGCTCTCTTTCCATACTGTTCGACGGTCAGGATGAGACTTTCAGCGGTATAAAGTCTATCGAGCTTTGTCTTTCAAAAAGAAAGATCAATCTCGTAAGATTCGGCGGCACCACGTTCTGGGACAAAGTAAAGACAAAGTTTCTGTAATGCCCGGTTTTAGATATGTACTTACAAATGAAGACAGCGGGAAACCTTTAAAAGCGATTGTGAAAGAACAATTCGCTTTTTCTTCACGCCTTATGAGCAAGCTCAGAAGGGCCGGCCTTATAAAGGTCAATGGAGAAAACACCGCCAACTGGATCGGACTTAAGCCCGGCGACGTTGTAACGGTGGACATGCCTGAAGAAAGATCAGAATTTCCTCCCGAGGATATCCCGGTGGATGTGATCTATGAAGACGAGTATATCCTCGTAGTAAACAAGCAGCCGGGGATAGTGGTACATCCCACAAAGGGCAATCCATGCCATACGCTTCTTAACGGTGTAATGAAGAAGATCCTGGATGATGCGAAGGACGAGGACGGAAATATCGATGAAGCAAAGATCTATAAGATCAGGCTCGTGAACCGTCTCGACATGAATACTTCAGGACTTCTGATCATTGCAAAAAACCCATACGTACAGGCTGATCTCGTCAAGCAGATGAGTTCATCAATGGTGAAAAGATATATAGCGCTTAACGAGGGCATCATACTTGAGGATTCCGGCATAATAGATCTTCCTCTCGGAAGGCCGGACGAGAACGAGGTGGAGCGATGGGTAGTCCCTGTTGAGGAAGGCGGTCAGGACAGTCTGACTCAATACAGGGTCCTTAAAAGGTATTCCTGTCCCCATTCAATGGTGTACGGAAGCGAAGCAGCCGGCGGAGTGATAGAAGAGAAACTCATAGACGGATACACTCTCACGGAACTTAAACTGGAAACCGGAAGGACCCATCAGATAAGGATCCATACAGCTGCTATGGGACATCCGGTGGTAGGAGACCATCTCTACTGCCACGGCGATCCCTTTGAATACAGAAGAGTCTACGGAGACCCCAGACCTCCGCTTACGGGAGAGAAGGGTCCCAGGATGGAGACCAACCCGGAAGTTGTCTCATGGATCATGGAAAGGCAGGCTCTGCATGCCTTCAGCCTCGATTTCATACATCCGATATCAGGTGAGGAAATGCACTTTGAGGCAGATCTTCCAAATGACTTTAAAAACGCTTTAAAACTGATTTCTGAGCCTTCAGGAGGCAGTTCGAATGAACATACTTGATTACGTGGATTTCAGAGGAGATATACTGTTTTCAGAGAGAGGTCTGAACGAGGTGGATAACCTTATATTCTCAGAACTTTCATATCTGGAACTTGCTGATATTTACGGAAGCAGTACTGATACAGAGTTTACGATATCTGAATTATGTCAAGTTTATGGATCCTTAAGAGACGGACTGGATTATCCGTTCAGCGATCCGTGGCCGCTTCTGGAAAAGTGCGCGGCAGCCGACAGATTCAGAAACGTGAGGGTGAAATATTTTGTGAATGAGGCATCAAAGGACCTTCATTCACAGTTCGCTGCGGTAACTTTCATCTACGGAGATGAAGAGATCTACATAGCTTTCAGAGGTACCGACGGTAATATCGAAGGCTGGAGGGAAGGCTTCAGTTTCAGCTATCTTGAGGAGACTGAAGGCCAGAGGAGAGCTGTTGAATATCTGAATATGGCTGCCTTGCGTGAACATGGCAGTATTACCGTAGGAGGTCATTCCAAAGGCGGAAACTTCGCGGAATATGCGGCTGCCTTTTGCGATAAGTCCGTTAGAGACCGTATCATTCAGGTCTATTCAAATGATGGCCCGGGATTTATAGATGCAGTTCTTGGATCCGACGAGTATAAGGCTATCCTTCCAAAGACTCTCAAGATAATCCCGGAAGGATCGATAGTCGGAAGCATGCTTTCCGGGGATGAGACTCTTAAAGTGATAAAGGGAACTACAGGCGGTCTTATACAGCATGATCCTTTCTACTGGAGCGTGAAGGGCACCGGTTTTGAACCGTCAGAGAGAAAAGGCTCTGCGGAATTCATGGATAAGACCCTTTCAAGATGGATAGATGAAATGAAAGACGGTGAGAGACAGCAGTTTACTGACGCGGTTTTTGAAACTCTTGATGATTCAGGCATCTCGTCGCTTGCAGACCTGCATAAGAAGAGCTTAAAGTCTCTCATAGCGATACATAAGGCAAAAAAACGCATGGATCCGGACAAGGCCAGGTTTACCAAAGAAGGTTTCAGGCGCATGCGAAAAGCCGCGATAGATACTTTGCTGAAGAAATAGTCCTGAACGGGAGAAATGATATGACAAAAGAAGAATTATATGAACGTCTCGATATAGAGACTCCGGAAGATTTCAAATATGTGGAGAACGTTGCCCAGTATTTTGAGTGCGAGGATGAGATCGACTTCGGCGATCTGGCAAGGCTCTTAAGCGAACTCGACAAGGACGAGGCCGCAGGGCTTTTTGATGATTACTTTGAAGAGATCATGGAATTCATACCTGAAGCGGAGACTGAGGTATACGGACTCTTCACAAATATCAGAAGGAGCCTTACCGGTATGCTCAAGAATGCGGATGAAGTGTCCACGGAAGCTAAGATCGCTGAGGAACTTGAAAGGTTCAGGCACTGGTATTCACAGGACAGCAAAGTATATCTTACTGATCAGAGTTCCATGGAAGAGTTCGACGCGCCCATAAGAGACGCTCTTTGTGAGAAAAGACTGGAAAAACTGGGAGGCAAAAAGTATTTCTATGATTTTACCGAAGCCATGGATTATCCTCTTGAGGAATATGTCATGACCTTCGGGGATATGATGAAGCTTGCTGAAGACAACGAAGAAGAGGCCTGAGATGAGCGTTTTATCTAAGAATGAAAAACTGAAGAACAGACCTATCGGCTTCATGGATTCCGGAGTAGGCGGGCTAAGCGTACTGCGTGAGGCTGTAAGGGTACTTCCAAATGAGGATTTCATCTATTTCGGAGATTCAGCTAACGCTCCGTACGGTACCAGAACAGTCAGAGAGATCCGCGAACTGACCTTTAAAGCGGTCGAAAAACTCATGGAGTACGATATAAAGGCTCTGGTGGTCGCATGCAATACCGCCACGTCCGCAGCGATATCTGAACTCAGATCGAAGTATAAAGATATGCCTGTCATAGGAATAGAGCCAGCAGTAAAACCTGCAGTTGTATGCAGCAATGGTGGACGTATAATAGTCATGGCTACCCCCATGACCTTAAGACAGAGAAAATTCAGAGAGCTTATAAAGACCTATGAGAATGAGGCGGATATAGTTCCGCTTGCCTGCGAAGGTCTGATGGAATACGTGGAGCAGGGCATAAGCGATAAGGAAGGCCTGAAATCTTACCTGGAAAATACACTCGGTCCGTATCTGACAGATAATACAGAGTCCATAGTTCTGGGATGCACACACTATCCCTTTATCATAAAGGAGATCAGGGAATATCTCGGAGACAGAAATATAGTCCTTATAGACGGTTCCAAGGGTACGTCTTCACAGCTCAAACGCAAGCTTGAAGAAAACGGTCTTATGAGGGACG
Source organism: uncultured Eubacteriales bacterium (assembly GCA_902780845.1). Lineage (GTDB taxonomy): Bacteria > Bacillota > Clostridia > Peptostreptococcales > Anaerovoracaceae > RUG754. The sequence goes on along the minus strand of CACZGZ010000045.1, from coordinate 7,480 downwards.
AAAAGCACAGAGGAGCTGTGACTATACTCAATTCTTCCGAAGATCATAAGATGATAGAATTATCTGAAAGACTCCTTCAGCAGAATGACCAGGAGGTGCAGAATGACTGAAGAAAAACTTAAATTTGCACAGCTTTTCCTGAGAAAATACGACAGAGCTGTCGGCAGCGGTGTATGTTCCTTCAGCCAGACAGGTATAGGCGCCATGAATTTTACCAACTTGTGCGTCAACTCTGATTTTGTTATTGATGACGATGAGATCATAATCAGAGCCTGCAGAGTAATGAAACTTCCTCAGGAAGACATAGATCTTTTGCTTCAGCTAGCTGCAGAGGGAAGAGGAGATGAATAAGGTATTAGGCATCACAGCTGAATACGATCCCTTTCATAATGGTCACGCGTATATGCTGAAGAGTGCTGTGGAAGCAGTTGAGAAAGCATACGGCTGCAGTAACGAAGACGTTATAAGGATCGCGGTAATAAGCGGTGAATTCACTCAGAGGGGAGAGCCTGCTCTTACAGATAAATGGTCCAGAGCAGAGATGGCCATAAGGCAGGGATTTGATCTGGTGGCTGAGATCCCCTTTGTTTTTTGCTGTAATAATTCCGGATATTTTGCCAAAGCCGGGGTCAGGATCCTTGAGTCTCTCGGAGCTGATGCCATAGCTTTCGGATCAGAGACCGATAATCTTCAGACCCTTATAAACGCTGCCCAAAGAAGGAATAATATAACGGAAGATCAGCAGGCGGTCATAAAAAATCTGGTGAAAGAGGGAAAGTCCTTTCCGTCGGCTCTTACAGAAGCGCTTGGTGAAAGCGAACCTTTCGGGCCGAACGACAGTCTGGGGATCGAATACATCAGGAACATGAAGAAAGCCGCTCCGATACCGATAAAGAGGATAGGGGCTGATCATAACAGCACTGAGGAAAACAGTTCCATATCTTCAGCGTCTCATATAAGGCAGAAATTGCTGAATGGAGAACCTTTGGAAGAAGTTTCGCATCTCGTTCCGTCGAGCACTTTTGAACTGTTAAAACGCGAATCTGAGGCCTGCGGCTTCTGTTCGCCTGATATGTTATTCAAAATGATCGCTTTAAAGGCTGCCGTTTTTTCCGATGAGGAGCTGAATGCAGTATATGGGGCAGAAGAGGGACTCGGAAGCAAGCTTAAGGATGAGTTCAGATATGCCTCGGGCTGGGATGACCTTACCCAAAGACTCAAGTCCAAACGATATACGATGACCAGAGTCCAGAGAGTTCTCATCCATATCCTTACAGGACTTACAAAGGAAATGGTAAAGGAGGCTTCACCATATATCAGGATCCTGGCTCTTAACGACAGAGGTGCAGCACATCTGAAGTCGATAAAGAAGGCGGGGTTATCCGACATTCCTTTCATGGATAATATAAGAAATGACCTTAAGGAGCACCCTGAGATAAGAAGTACCTTTGAGAAAGGTATCAGGGCTGCAGATATATATAATATAGCCCTTGGAAGGGATCTGTATTCGTATTCCGAATATGTCAAAAACCCGTTGAAATTCTGAGGACTAGAGAGTATAATATTGAATTCGGAGAGATGTTCTCCCAATAGATTTGTCAATAATTATTTGAACTTAAATAAAAGGAGAAAAGCACATGAAAGTTTTAGTAATCAACTGCGGAAGCTCATCCCTTAAGTATCAGATCCTTGATATGACAAACGAGACGCTTCTTTGCAAAGGCCTCGTTGAGAAGATCGGCATCGATGGTTCCGTTATCACACACGAAAAGATCGGTATGGACAAGTTCAGACTTGAGACACCCATGGCAAACCATGAAGATGCTATCGCTCAGGTACTTGCAGCTATCCAGGATCCTGAACACGGCGTAGTTAAGGATATGAGCGAGATCGGAGCAGTAGGCCACCGCGTAGTACACGGCGGAGAAAAGTATGCGGATTCCGTACTCATCACTGAGCAGGTAATGAAGGACATTGAAGAGTGCTGCGACATCGCACCTCTCCACAACCCTCCCAACATCGCAGGTATCAACGCATGCAAGGCACTTATGCCCAATACTCCGATGGTTGCAGTTTTCGATACAGCTTTCCATCAGACAATGCCTCCTGAGAGCTATCTGTATGCTATCCCTTATGAATATTACACAAAGTATCATATCAGACGTTACGGATTCCACGGAACATCCCACAAGTATGTATCCAGAAGAGCAGCTGAGATGCTTAACGTAGATCTTGAAGATCTTAAGATCATCACCTGCCACCTTGGAAACGGAGCTTCCGTATCCGCTATCAAGCATGGCAAGTGCATCGACACTTCCATGGGATTCACTCCTCTTGAAGGTCTGGTAATGGGAACTCGTTCCGGCGACATCGACCCCGCTCTTGTTACCTACATCAGAGAGAAGGAAAACCTTCCTCAGGGCAAGGCTAACGAGATCCTTAACAAGAAGTCCGGCGTTCTCGGCATTTCCGGAGTATCCTCAGACTTCAGAGATATCGAAGCTGCAGTAGCTGAAGGAAACGAAAGAGCAGCTCTTGCACTTAAGGTATTCGCTCACAAGGTAAGATTCTATATCGGAGCTTATATCGCTGAGATGAACGGATGCGATGCTATCGTATTCACAGCCGGAGTAGGTGAGAACGACATCACAATGAGAGAGCTCATCTGCCACGACCTCGGAAACCTCGGCATCAAGCTCGATCCTCTCAAGAACAAGATCAGAGGAAAAGAGACCATCATCTCCGCTGATGACGCTAAGATCAAGTGCCTCCTCATCCCTACAAATGAAGAGCTTATGATCGCTAAGGATACTTACGAAATCGTCAAAGGACTTAAATAAAAAAACAGTTGACAAAGTTTTGATTTTCAAGTAATATCAAATAGTTGACGATTATTTTGGGCAGGGTGTCAGTGATGCTTCGAAGACGCATCGGATCATCAGGCCCTGATCCCATGAAATACAAGAAACACAGGAGGTGTTAGGACATGGCAGTACCTAAAAGAAGAACTTCAAAGGCAAAGAGGAATTCCCGTCAGGCAACTAACATGAAGATGTCTGCACCCGGATTATGCATCTGCCCTCAGTGCCACCAGCCTAAGCTCCCTCATAGAGTTTGCCCTAATTGCAACTACTATGATGGAAAAGAAATCGTGGCTGAAGCATAAGCTATGTTTACTGAAGGCAAGCCACACGTTGGCTTGCCTTTTTAACTAAGCTTAGCGCCGTTAAAACCGGCGGTCCTGCTAGTGTGGCTCAATGGTAGAGCAGCTCATTCGTAATGAGCAGGTTGGGGGTTCGATTCCCTTCACTAGCTCCAAACAAAAGCAGACACCCGTATTGGGTGTCTGTTTTTGTTTTAAGATAATCAAGATGGGAATCGAACCCGTGAGAGCAGCGGCGCCATTTTTTATACAAGTAATAAATTAACAAAATTTTCTGAAAACTTTTTGAAATTCAGTCGACAAATATCTGCGGGTATGGTAAAATCCATACTCGTAGATTATTTTTTTAGGAGATTTGATATGGAAAGAGAACGTTTAGGCAGCAGGCTCGGCTTCATTCTCATCAGCGCTGGCTGCGCCATAGGATGCGGAAATGTTTGGAAATTTCCCTGGATGACAGGACAGAACGGCGGAGGAGCATTCGTGCTCGTATATATCATCTGTCTTATCCTGCTGGGACTTCCGGCAATGACTGTTGAATTTGCTCTTGGTAGATCATCTCAGGCAAGCCCCGTTAAAATGTATCAGAAACTGGAGAAACCCGGTCAGAAGTGGCATATCCACGGAGGACTGGCACTCTTTGGAAACTTTTGCCTTATGGCATTCTATACCGTTGTTACGGGATGGATCGTATATTATTTCGTCAGCTTTTTAAGAGGAGCACATGAGGATCTCGGATTCGGACCTATGATCTCAAATCCCGGACTTAACGTAGGCTTCCTGTTTGTAGTAGTAGTGATCGCTTTCGTGCTTCTTTCATTTAACCTTCAGTCAGGACTTGAAAGAGTAACGAAGTACATGATGGTGGCACTTCTAATCCTGATGGTGGTCCTTGCTATAAGAAGCATTACCCTGAAGGGAGGTGCAGAAGGACTTAAGTTCTATCTCGTTCCCGACTTTTCAAAGATCACTTTCGGCGTTATAGTTGCAGCCATGAATCAGGCATTCTTCACGCTGTCCATAGGTATAGGTTCAATGGCTATCTTCGGAAGCTATATAGGAAAAGAGCGTTCTCTCATGGGAGAATCTGTCAGCGTAATCTGCCTTGATACCTTCGTGGCTATCATGGCCGGACTGATCATTTTCCCTGCCTGCACTTCGCTCGGACTTGAAGTAGATGCAGGTCCCGCACTTCTTTTCAATACCATGGCAGCCGTATTCAACAGCATGCCCGGCGGAAGGATCTGGGGAACGGTATTCTTCCTTTTCATGACATTTGCTGCTTTCTCAACAGTTCTTGCTGTATGTGAGAACATCCTGGCATGCGTAAGGGAACTCACCGGTCTTGACCGTAAGAAGGGATCTCTTCTCTGCGGAGTAGTCGTATTCGTATCTGCGCTCACAACTGCGCTCGGATACAGCGTATTCCATTTTCAGCCTTTCGCAGAAGGATCTTCATGGCTTGATTTCTGGGATTTCATCGTATCAAACAACCTGCTTCCTTTAGGAGCCCTCATTATGACTGTATTCTGCACGAATGACAGGTTCGGATGGGGCTGGGACGCTTTCATTCGCGAAGCAAATGAAGGAAAGGGACTTAAGGTCCAGCAGTGGATGAAGCCCATATTCAAATATGTTGTACCCATCATAGTCATCGCTCTTTATATCATAGGACTCAGAGGATTCCAGTGGAGATAAGGACCTTTAGCGATTTTGCTTCCCGAAACGGGTAAAATAGTGTATAATTTGATCAGCCGGTCTTAAGGCCGGCTGATTTTGTATTATAAAAATGGAGTATTTGATGAAAAACGCAGTAACTTTCGATCTTATAAAAACGGATAACAGGACCCGTGCAAGGCGAGGAGTGCTCCACACCCCCCATGGAGATGTTCAGACACCTGTATTCATGCCGGTAGGCACTCAGGCTACAGTGAAGGCTATGAAACCTGAAGAAGTTGAAAACCTTGGAGCTGAGATCATACTGGGGAATACCTATCATCTTTATCTGAGGCCGGGTCACGATATAGTAAAAGAAGCGGGAGGCCTCCACAAGTTCATGAACTGGAAAAAGCCTATCCTTACCGATTCCGGCGGATTCCAGGTATTCAGTCTGGGACATATGAGAAAGATAACTGAAGAAGGAGTCACCTTCAGCTCTTATCTTGACGGCTCCAAACATATGCTGAGCCCTGAAAAGTCCATGGAGATACAGGAAGCCCTCGGTTCAGACATCATGATGGCTTTTGATGAGTGCGCGCCTCCGGAGGCGGATCACAAGTATGTGGAGAAATCCCTTGCACTGACCAACAGATGGCTCAAACGCTGTAAGGACTACCACTATTCTGACGATGAAAAACCTGAGATCCAGTCGCTTTTCGGCATCCAGCAGGGCGGTATGTTCAAGGATCTGAGAAAAGTAAGTTCCGAATACATTTCGGACCTCGACCTTCCAGGATATTCCATCGGCGGACTCAGCGTAGGAGAACCAAAGGAAGTCTTTCTGGACATGATGGACGACTGCCCGGATATGCTTCCCAGGGAGAAGCCCAGATATCTGATGGGAGTAGGCTCACCTGACTATCTTTTTGAAGGCGTTGAACGCGGAGTGGATATGTTTGACTGCGTCCTTCCAACGAGAATTGCACGTCACGGACTCGCAATGACTTCACATGGCAGGGTAAATATCAAGAATAAACAGTATGAAAGAGACTGGGGACCGCTGGATCCTGAATGCGACTGCTACACCTGCAGAAACTATTCAAGGGCTTATCTCAGACATCTTTTCAAGTCTGAAGAGATACTTTCATCAATGCTTCTTTCGGAGCACAACCTTCACTTCCTCGTAAACACTATGAAAAACATGAGAGAAGCGATCGAAGAGGACAGATTCCCCGAATACAAGAAGGAATTCTATGACAAATATGGTAAATTCTGAAAAAATCAAATATGAGCACGAGTGTCCCCATAAAGACCTTTGCGGGGGATGCATCTATCAGGGCGTGGATTATCCCGAGCAACTGAAGATCAAGGCAACCGACGTTGAGTTTCTTCTTAAGAAGAACGATATCCATCCGGATGTAACTGATCCGATCGAGGGCTGTCCTTCGCAGTATGCTTACAGGAACAAGATGGAGTATACCTTCGGTGACCTCGTTAAAGACGGAGAGATGACCCTCGGCATGCATAAAAAAGGGCATTACATGTCCATCGTTACCGTGGATCAGTGCCAGCTCGTGCATCCGGATTTCAATAAGATATTGAGAGCAACGCTGGATTTCTGCGTTGAACGCAATTATCCAAAATACAACAAAAAATCCCATACGGGCCTTATGAGGAATCTCATAATAAGAAGGGGCGTAAATACCGGTGAACTTCTCGTAAATATCGTGACCGTATCGGATGAGGCCTTCAGAAATACTTATGGAGACGAGATCCCATGCTTTGACAAGGATGCCTTCAATGACATGATAATGGGACTTGACCTTGAGAATAAGGTCGTGGGAGTTCTGAGGACCAACTGCGATACGCTTGCGGATGCAGTAGTGCCTGACAGCGTTGAGGTCATTTCAGGCAGGGATCACTACATGGAAGAACTGCTGGGTCTTAAGTTTAAAGTAAGCTCTTTCAGTTTCTTTCAGACGAACGTTGAAGCAGTTTCCAGACTGTACACGGAAGCTCTGGCACTGATCGGTGCCGGCAGCACGCCAAAGAAAGACGTATCCATCAAAGGCAAGAAAGTCTTTGATCTCTTCTGCGGCACAGGGACCATATCGCAGATCATGGCTCTGGAAGCGGATGCGGTCCTGGGCGTGGAAATAGTAGAGGAAGCGGTTGACGCTGCAAGGGAAAATGCTGAACTGAACGGACTTACGAACTGCAGGTTTTTTGCGGGAGACGTATTCAAAGTCCTTGAAAATGAGGATCTTGAAAAACCCGACGTAATAGTCGTGGATCCGCCAAGATCGGGTATCCAGCCCAAGGCGCTTGATAAGATAATAAGCTACGGAGTAGATGAGATACTTTATATCAGCTGCAATCCCAAGACTCTCGCACAGAATCTGGCATATTTTGAATATTACGGGTATAAGACGAAGTATCTGAAACCCTTCGATAATTTTCCTTTTACAAAACATATAGAATCAATTGCCTTACTTTCCAGGGCGGGTGAATGAAATGCTTATACGTAAGATGCGACTTCTGTTATCCAAAAGGAGTGAATTGGGAGCTGCAAGGGAGATCATGAACCATAATAACAGAAAAAAGCTGAACGATTCCATCATGAGAGCCGGCAGGGCTCACAGGAGAAGGTCTTTCAGA
>CACZGZ010000044.1 GCA_902780845.1 uncultured Eubacteriales bacterium | reverse complement strand
CTTTTAATTCGGGATCGACATACATGATATGAACTCCTTTCATCTTAAGAATATTCTACGATATTGGAATTCATATTACAACTTTAGTGTATCAGCTCACAAATCAGCGTTGGCACACGAAAATTCTTTGATACTGGCATACGAGGTGGTATAATCAGGTCATGAACATCAATATCGACAAAAAATCCAAAACCCCCGTATACCTGCAGATCGTGAGCCAGCTGAAGGCTGAGATAAAGAGAGGCGACATCAAGAACGGAGCAACGCTTCCCTCGGAGAGGGCTCTCGCAAAGATACTCGGCGTCCACAGGAACACCATTATAAAGGTATATAACGAACTGAAAGCCGAAGGCTTCGTCGAATCGAAGCAGGGGATCGGCTACATGGTTTCCTTCGGAAAGGATCAGGAGCGCGCAGCATCATCGAAGGTCGCATCCCTCGGAGAGGCCTCAGTCAAGCGCGTATCCAGCTATCCCAAACAGGTGAACTGGACCTATGAGATAAAGGACGAGTTCCTGGACCGCGAGAAGGCATACGACAATCTTTTTCAGCGCTACAGCGATGACAGCAAGTACGCTCTTTCCAGCGGGTTCTCCATGCCCTCTGTCTACCGTAAATCGGAGATAGCCGATGATATCGCGGAAATAATAGCTTACGAAGGAAAGACCCAGTATTTTTACAGTCCGTATAAGGGGGACGAGAACCTGAGACAGCAGATAGCGTCTTTCCTGAGCACCAAGGGCATCAAGGCATCCATCGGAGAGATCCAGGTGGTCACCGAGACCAACCAGGCCATAGACTTCATCGCGAACCTCCTGATCAGCGCAGGGGACGCGGTAATACTTCCCGAGCCCGTGTCTCCGGATACCTACAGGACCCTTATGCTCTCGGAAGCCAAGATATATACAGTGCCTGTAAACGATGAAGGCATGGATATCAAAGCTCTCGGGCATCTGATGGAGACCGTGAGACCGAAGGCCGTGTTCATCGACTCCAGCTTCCACGACCCCACAGCCACCTGCATCGATAACGAGGGCAGGAAGGAGATCATAGAGCTCTCCAACAGGCTGAGGATCCCTGTGGTTGAGATCGACGCGGCGTCGGAGCTCGTATATGAGGGAAACGGAATCACTCCCATCAAGGCGCTGGACACCATGAACAACGTCATATATATCTACTCGTTTTCGCTGACCTTTGCGCCGGGGCTTTCGCTCGCTTTCATAGTGGCGGACAAGGAAGTCATCCGAAGCCTGAGCTACATCGTTTCAGTGCGATTCGTGGCCACGGACTGGATGACCCAGAAACTCATGGCAAAATATCTCGAGGACGGCACCTACTATAGAAATATCGAAGTCTTCAGGGCCAACTATGCCGAGAAGCGGGATCTGGTATGCAATTACCTTGATATGGTAAAGGACTGCGGCATAGATTACGGGAAGCCCAGGGGCGGAGTTTACGTATGGTGCAAACTTCCTCCCGGAACGGACTGCAAAGAATTCGTGAAAGAGGCCTACGGAAGGGATCTTCTCATCATTCCCGGATATATCTTCTATCCGTTCAAGAACGGCGGAAGAGACCGGGTGAGGATCTGCTATTCCTTTGAAAGAAAGGACAAACTGGAAGAGGGTATGAAGATTTTCAACGATATGATCAGGGAGATAGCCGGTAAATAGCGTGCCGGATAACTGGCACATGATTTTTAGGTAAGCCTGGTACTTACTATTTGTATCATATGTAGTACAATTAACATGCAGCAAACAGTTAATACTTAAAATTTTACGTAATATTTTTAATAAAAAAGGAGAAACAAAATGGCAGTTAATCTTAAAGGCAGACATTTCTTAACACTCATGGACTTCACACCCGCTGAGATCCGCTACATGCTCGACCTCGCTCATGACCTCAAGGCCAAGAAGAGAGCAGGACTCATAGGTGATACACTTAAGGGCAAGAACGTAGTTCTTCTTTTCGAAAAGACATCCACCAGAACAAGATGCGCATTCGAAGTTGCAGCACTCGATGAAGGCGCTCACGTAACCTTCCTTGACTCCAAGTCATCCCAGATGGGCAAGAAAGAGACCATCGCTGACACAGCTAAGGTTCTCGGAAGATTCTATGACGGAATCGAATACAGAGGATTCAAGCAGTCCGTAGTTGAAGAGCTCGCAGCAAACGCAGGCGTACCCGTATGGAACGGATTAACTGACGTTGACCACCCTACACAGATCCTTGCTGACCTTCTCACCATCGAAGAGCACGTTGCCAAGCCGCTCAACAAGGTAAAGGTTGTATTCTGCGGAGACGTCAGAAACAACATGGCTTATGCATGGATGTATGGCTGCGCTAAGATGGGTATGCACTTCGTAGCTTATGGTCCTCAGGAACTCGCTGATCAGATCGACGCTGACGTTCTGAGAAGAGCAAGAGAAGTTGCTGAGTACACAGGAGCTTGCATCGAAGTTTCCTCCGACGAAGCTTGCCTCAAGGGAGCAGACGTTCTCTACACAGACATCTGGGCTTCCATGGGTGAAGAGGATCAGATCCCTGAGAGAGTAAGAATGCTCACACCTTTCAAGGTAACCAAGGAAATGCTCGACAAGACAGAGAACAATGACGTTATTTTCATGCACTGCCTGCCTTCATTCCACGATTTCGATACCACAATGGCTGCAGAGCAGAAGGAACTCGGATATGACATCCGCGAAGTCACCGACGAAGTATTCCTTTCAAGACACTCCGTTGTATTCGACGAAGCTGAGAACAGAATGCATACCATCAAAGCTGTTATGGTTGCTACCATCGGCAGATAATTTCAGGAGGATAAAATGGCAGAAAAAATCGTAGTCGCACTCGGCGGAAATGCACTTCAGTCCGGCAAGTCAGAACCCACTGCAGAAGCTCAGCTCAAGGTAGTGAGAAACACCTGCGAAAGGATCGCAGACATCAGCGATATGGGATATGAAGTAGCCGTTGTACACGGAAACGGACCTCAGGTAGGACGTATCCTCCTCGCTTCCGAGACTGCAAAGGACGTTACTCCCGCAATGCCTTTCGACGTTTGCGGAGCTATGTCCCAGGGATATATCGGATATCACCTTCAGCAGGCTCTCAAGTATGCTTTAAACAAGAGAAACAAGAACATTCCTGTAGTTACACTTGCTACCCAGATGATCGTTGAACCCGACGATCCCGGTTTCAAGAATCCAACAAAGCCCATCGGACCTTTCTATACAGAAGAAGAAGCTAAGGCTCTCCAGGAAGAAAAGGGCTACACAATGAAGGAAGACGCAGGAAGAGGCTGGAGAAGAGTAGTTGCTTCCCCTATCCCCAGGAAGATCGTAGAGATCGACGCAGTTAAGAAACTTTGGGATTCCACCATCGTTATCACCTGCGGAGGCGGCGGAATTCCTGTAATCGAGAACGCTGACGGTTCCCTCGAAGGAACAGCTGCAGTTATCGATAAGGACTTCGCAGCAGAGCTTCTGGCAGAGCAGGTTGACGCTGACGTTCTCATGATCCTCACCGAGGTAGAGAAGGTCGCTATCAACTTCAACAAGCCCAACCAGGAAAACCTTTCCAACATGAACCTTGCAGACGCTGCAAGATACTGCGCCGAGGGACAGTTCGCTCCCGGCTCCATGCTTCCTAAGGTACAGGCAGCTATGAAGTTCGTAAGAGCATATCCTTCCAAGAAGGCTATAATCACCTCTCTTGACAAGGCTATCGACGCCCTTAACGGCAAGACCGGTACAGTCATCACCTTCGCATAAATAAGATATGGAACATACGAAAACCGCCTGATCGCTCAGGCGGTTTTTGTTTTTCAGGCGAAAACCCCGCGTGAAACGCGGGGTCCATTTTTTGCTCTATCTTTATTTAAGGAGAAACGTGCCTTCACGTAATGGCGTCCGTTATTCGATGAATTCGATGGCCTTGTATACTTTGCGCTCAAGGGTGTCCTTGTGCTTGGAGCCGCCCTCCAGCTGTTCCTTCTGGATCGCTCTGATCTTAAGAGGAAGGGAGAAGAGGTTTATGAAGCCTTCCGCATCGCTCTGGTTGTATACTTCGTCAGCGCTGAAGGTGGCGAACTCTTCGGAGTAGAGTGAATAGTCGGATTTGGATGCCGCAGGAGTGGCGTTTCCTTTATATAACTTCATTTTGACGGTTCCCGTTACGTTCTTCTGGGTAACGTCTACGAAGGCAGAGATGGCTTCACGTACCGGCGTGAACCAGAGGCCGTCATATATGAGCTGGGAGAACTTTTCGGCTACTATCGATTTATAGTGCATGGTGTCCCTGTCGAGAATCAGTCTCTCGAGAGCCTTGTGAGCCGCAAAGAGTATGGTGCCGCCGGGGGTCTCATAAACTCCTCTGGACTTCATGCCTACCAGACGGTTCTCAATGATGTCTATGGTTCCGATACCGTTCCTGGAACCCAGTTCGTTGAGCTTTTCGAGAAGGGAGACCGCATCCATATTTTCTCCGTTAAGACCGACGGGCACGCCCTGCTCAAAGTCGATGTCCACGTATTCAACTGCGTCCGGAGCGTCTTCCGGCTCACAGCTCAGAACGTGTATGTCGCTCAGATGCTCATTCCAGGGGTTCTCAAGGTTCCCGCCCTCGTGGCTGATGTGCCAGATATTCTCATCTCTGGAGTAGATGTTTTCGATGGACTGGTGGATGGGGATATCGTGAGCCTTCGCGTATTCAATGAGGTCCTCTCTTGACTGAAAATCCCATATTCTCCAGGGAGCGATGATCTTGATGGAAGGGTCGAGAGCCTTGATGGTGGTCTCGAAACGCACCTGATCGTTTCCTTTGCCGGTGCAGCCGTGACAGATGATATGTGACCCTTCGGCCTGGGCGATCTCTACGAGTTTCTTTGCCATAAGGGGTCTGGCCATGGATGTGCCGAGAAGATAAGCGTCTTCATAGATGGCGCCTGCCTTAAGGGTGGGCCAGATGTAATCCTCCACGAATTCTTTTTTGATGTCGACGATGTAAGCCTTGCTTGCGCCGGTCTTGTAAGCCTTCTGTTCTATCTCTTCGAAGTCTTCTTTTTGTCCGGCATTGCAGCAGGCAGCGATCACTTCGCAGTCGTAGTTTTCTTTAAGCCATGTGAGAATGATGGACGTGTCCAGGCCGCCGGAATATGCCAGGACGATCTTTTGCTTAGCCATATAAGTTTACCTCCGTGTATTTATACAATTTCTCGAATAATGACACCATTATATACGCATAAATATGTGAAGTCAATACAAAAAATTAGAGATTATCGAAAATAATTTATAAAAATACAATAAAAATACAAGATTTTGCTTGCATACGTATTCATATAGATGTATAATGCAAAAAACCCAAAAAGGAGACGCTATATGAAGGACATCAAAAAACTCGTTATTATCGGATCAGGCCCTATCATCATAGGGCAGGCAGCAGAATTTGACTATGCAGGCACCCAGTGCCTGAAGGCGCTTAAGGAAGAGGGCATCGAGACTGTACTGATAAACAGCAACCCCGCGACAGTAATGACAGACGAAGGGATAGCTGACAAGGTATATATCGAGCCCCTTGACTTTGATACGGTGAAAGCCATCCTGGAAAAGGAGAGACCTGACGGGATGCTGGCAGGCTTCGGCGGCCAGACAGGACTGAACCTGGCGCTGGAACTGGATGAGGCAGGAGTGCTTGAGGAACTGGGGATCAGTCTTTACGGCATAAACAAGTACGCCATCGAAAAGGCAGAGGACCGCGAGCAGTTCAAGAACCTCATGAAAGAGATCGGACAGCCCGTGCCGCCTTCGACCATAGCCGATAATTTAGAGGACGCTGAGGCCTTCATGCAAGAGATAGGGCTTCCTTTGGTAATAAGACCGGCATTTACTCTGGGAGGGACCGGCGGAGGCTTCGTAACCGAAGAGGAACACTTCGCGGAAGCCGTGACCAGGGGACTGAACGCCAGCATCATCCACCAGGTCCTGATAGAGAAATCCGTGGCAGGCTGGAAGGAGATCGAATATGAAGTCATGCGTGACAGTTCGGATAAGACCATTATCGTCTGCGGCATGGAAAACGTTGACCCCGTCGGCGTCCACACAGGAGACAGCATAGTGGTCGCTCCCATCATGACCCTTTCAAAGAAGCACGACGACATGCTCATCCAGGCCGCAAAGGATATAGTAAGAGCCCTTCATATAGAGGGAGGCTGCAACGTCCAGTTCGGACTTAACTCCGCCACCGGCGAATACGTTGTAATTGAAGTCAACCCCCGTGTCTCCAGATCATCAGCTCTCGCATCCAAGGCCACCGGCTACCCCATAGCCCGTGTAGCTGCCAAGATCGCTCTTGGATATACCCTGGAAGACCTTAAGGACGGCACCGTAGGCATCAAGGATCCCTCAAAGGAACCTCAGGTGGACTACGTTGTTCTGAAATACCCGAGATGGGCCTTCGACAAGTTCAAGACTGCGGACAAGACTTTGGGCACCCAGATGAAGGCGACGGGAGAAGTAATGGCTATCTCCAATTCCTTTGAGAGCGCGCTCCTTAAGGCTGTGACCTCCCTTGAGATCAAATGCGACGGTCTGCACGACGAGGCCGTGAGCGCCATGGATAAGGCGGAACTCATGGAGAAACTCGCCGTCTGCGACGATGAAAGGATCTTTGCCATCGCAGAACTCATGAGAAGAAAGGAAGCCACCGTTGAGGAGATCAGCAGTGCCTCCGGGATAGACGAATGGTTCGTGGGCAAGATATATAACCTGATACACATGGAAGAGCGCCTGGCTTACGAGGACGTGTCCGTGGACCTCATCAAGGAAGCAGAGACCATGGGCTTCACCGATAAGGAGATCATCGACCTCTCCGGAATATCGGGAGCTGCTCTTAAGGACATCAGGGAATACAACAATATCTTCCCCGTATATAAGATAGTTGACGGCTGCAAGGTCGGTGACGAGGTGCTCAGTCCTTACTACTATTCCTGCATGGGTGAAGAGGATGAGTCTTCGCCTTCGGACAGCAAAAAGATCCTCGTCGTGGGTTCAGGCCCCATCAGGATCGGTCAGGGTATCGAGTTCGACTACTGCTGCGTCAAGGGCGTCTGGGCTCTCAAGGAGATGGGCTATGAGTCGATCATGATTAACAACAACCCTGAGACCGTCAGCACCGACTTCGATACTTCGGACAAACTGTATTTTGAGGCTCTCCACATAGATGACGTTATGAACGTAATAAAGAAAGAACGCCCCGAAGGCGTGATCCTTCAGTTCGGAGGTCAGACAGCGCTTAACCTTGCAGAAGGTCTGTCGGAGAGAGGTATCAGGATCCTGGGAACTTCCAACAAGTCCATCGAGATGGCGGAAGACAGGGAGAAGTTCTCGGAGCTTCTTAAGAGCATAAACGTTCCTCAGCCGAACGGCACGTCGATCCACACTATGGAGCAGGCTAAGGGAATAGGTGAGGAACTGGGCTTCCCCGTGATCGTGAGACCTTCATTCGTAATAGGCGGACGTGCCATGCAGGTCGTTTACAATGAAGAGGAACTCAAACTCTACCTGACGGAAGCGGTATCCCTTTCAGAGGAGCATCCGGTCCTCGTGGATAAATATATAGAAGGAACTGAATTTGAGATCGACGCGATCGGTGACGGAGACGACGTCCTGATCCCGGGAATCATGGAGCATATCGAACGTACCGGAATCCACTCGGGAGACAGCATATCCGTCTACCCTGCGGACTTCATGGATAGAGGCGCCCTGGACAAGGCCATCGATTACCTGAGAAAGATCGTAAAGGCCCTGAACATCGTCGGCTTAGTTAACGTGCAGTACGTCTATGACGGAAAGAACGTATACATAATCGAGGTCAACCCGAGAGCGTCCCGTACCGTTCCTATCCTGAGCAAATCCACCGGAATCCCCATGGTACAGGTGGCAACGGAAGTCATGCTCGGCAAAAAACTTAAAGACATGCCTTACGGCACAGGCCTTTACAAAAAATCCGACGTCTACGCCGTGAAGGTCCCCGTATTCTCCGGAGCCAAGCTTCCCGAGATGGAAGTCGCTGTCGGCCCCGAGATGAGATCCACAGGAGAAGCCCTGGGAATGGATAAGGATCCGGGTGCTGCGATCTATAAGGGCTTCAAGGGAGCCGGCATACCCATAATCACAGAAGGCGGAGTCTACGTATCCTTAAGAGACCACGACAAGACGAGAGAGTCTGCGGAGATCCTGAAGAAGTACACGCTTAAGGGCTTCAAGCTCTACGGATCTCTGGGAACAGCCCTCTATCTGAAGGACAGGGGAATAGCCTGCCAGGGCATCAAGCTCTCCAAGGTATCCGAGATGATCGGTAACGGAATAGACCTGGTGATCAACGTGCCCCAGGTATCCAACAACGTTGAGAAAGGCATGTTTGCCATAAGACGTCAGGCGATAGAAAGAGGCATCCCGGTGCTGACATGCATGGATACAGCGGGAGCATATCTGATCGCATCAGACATAAAGAGATCCAAAGCAGAGATCACATACAAGCCGCTGTTTGGATAAGAAAAATAAAGATCCCCGGGGACTGACCCCGGGGATCTTTCATATATATTAAATCAAACTCTGTAAACGTAGTTCTCTTTTCTGGGTGCTGCTTCAGAAACTTCTGCTGCCGCATATCCCAGGATGAGGTTTCCTATACCTTCATAGTCGCCTTCGATACCCAGTTTAGCTAGAAGAGCCTTGCCGTAATCTGTCTCGAAGGTCTCCTTTGCTCTGTGTACCCAGCAGCTGGCTACGCCGAGATCGGCTGCAGCGTTCATCAGGTTTCCCATTACCAGGGATCCGTCGTAAACGTATGTGGGTTCTTCCTTGTTTGCAAGAACTACCAGAACTTCGGGAGCTCCGTAGAAGGGATCAAAATCCACGCCCATGATCTTTGCGTTTATCTTGGAAAGCTCGTCTCTCACTTCCTTATCGGTAACTGCGATGATGATGGGTGACTGCTTGCCCATGCCTGTTGCGGCGTAGGTGCCTGCTTCGATGATAGCGTTGAGTTTTTCTTCTTCGATGAGCTCAGGCTTGTAAGCTCTGACGCTTCTTCTTGATTTAAGTACGCTTAATGTTTCTGCCATATTTTCCTCCTGTTATATATTGAAACAAAAGATTTTTTCATTCCCACATATTTAAGTATATTTCCGTACTGTAAAACTCGCAAGTATTTTTTGTGATATAATATATAAAGAACCGAAAGGAGGTCATCATGCCGATACTTGCAGGATTCATGGTGCCGCATCCGCCTCTGATCGTTCCGGCAGTGGGCCGGGGCGGGGAGGAAGAGATCGCGGAGACCACAAAGGCTTATGAGAGGGTGGCGGATGAGATCGCGGAGCTTAAGCCCGAGACCATCATCATAACCAGCCCTCACAGCATAATGTACGCGGACTATTTTCATATATCGCCAAAAGACAATGCGAAGGGATCTTTCATGAATTTCGGGGCTCCGGAGGTGAGATTCCGCGAGGAGTACGATACGGACCTTGTGGAGGCCATCTGCGACCTTGCCTACGAGAACGATTTCCCCGCTGGAACCATGGGAGAGCGTGACAGGAGCCTGGACCACGGGACCATGGTGCCGCTGTACTTCATAGAGAAAAAGTACAGGGATTTCAGGCTCGTGAGGATCGGCCTGTCAGGTCTGCCTTTGACTGACCACTATAAGTTCGGCCAGATGATCGCGAAAGCGGTGGAGCAGACAGGACGCCGTGTAGTGATAGTTGCCAGCGGAGACCTCTCACACAAGCTTCAGGACTACGGTCCCTACGGTTATGCGCCTGAGGGCCCGGAGTACGACAGCCGCATCATGGACGTCATGGGAAGAGGCGCTTTCGGAGAGCTTCTGGATTTCGGAGAAGGCTTCTGCGACAGAGCTGCGGAGTGCGGCCACAGGTCCTTCGTCATTATGGCGGGTGCCATGGACGGAAGAGCCGTTAAGGCGGAGACCTATTCGCATCAGGATGTGACAGGCGTGGGCTACGGCATCGGGTCATTCTACCCGGGAGAGCCCGACGAGGGCAGGAAGTTCCTGGATGAGTATTTTGCGCAGGAAGAGAAGAAGGCGGCTGAACTGAGAGAGGGCGAGGACGAGTATGTGAGCCTCGCAAGGCGGTCGCTTGAGACATATATAAGGACGGGCCGCAGGATGGCGGTGCCGGAGGATCTGCCGGCGGCTTTGACCGAGACCCAGGCAGGAGCTTTCGTGTCCATACATAAGGAAGGGCGCCTCAGGGGCTGCATCGGGACCATTGAGGCCACCCGTGACAGCCTGGCTGAAGAGATCATAAACAATGCGGTGAGCGCATCAACTGAGGATCCCAGGTTCCCGGCGATCACCGAGAAGGAACTCAAATATCTGGAGATAAACGTGGACGTGCTGGGCGAACCCGAGTACATCTATTCCATGGAGCAGCTGGATCCTAAGAAGTACGGGGTCATCGTGTCCAAAGGCTACCGCCGCGGGCTGCTGCTTCCGGACCTGGAGGGCGTGGATACGGCTGAACAGCAGGTGGAGATAGCTAAAAAGAAGGCCGGCATCAGACCCGATGAAGACGTGAAGCTCCAGAGATTCGAAGTCATCAGGCACAGGTAGGTGAGAACATGGCGATCTGCAAAGTTTGTTTCAGACATTGTGACATAAAGGAAGGCGGCTTCGGTTACTGCGGAGCCCGGAAGTGCATCGGAGGGCAGGTGGTGTGCGCAAATTACGGCAGGATAACGTCCATCGCGCTGGATCCGATCGAGAAGAAGCCCCTCGCCAGATTCTATCCCGGAAGCATGATAGTTTCCGTGGGAAGCTACGGCTGCAACCTGAACTGCCCTTTCTGCCAGAACCACGATATCTCGAAACCGGAGAAACTGAGGCAGCTTGCAAAGGCAGCGGAGTATCTGGAGCCCGAAGCTTTGGCTGACATCGCCCTCAGGTACAAAGAAATGGGAAACATCGGCGTGGCTTTCACGTATAACGAGCCTTTGATCGGCTGGGAGTACGTGAGGGATACTGCGCGCCTAGTGCATGAAAAGGGGCTTAAGAATGTTTTGGTGACAAACGGTACGGCGAGCCTCGAAGTGCTGGAGGAGCTCAAGCCGTATATCGACGCCATGAACATAGATCTTAAAGGCTTCACCGACCGCTATTACACCGACGTCCTCGGCGGTGACCGCAGGATGGTGATGGAGTTCATCGAGGAAGCGGTCAAGTTCTGCCACGTTGAGCTCACAACTCTCATCGTTCCGGGTGAGAACGATTCGGATGACGAGATGAGAGAGATGACGGAATGGATAGCGGGCCTTAAGGATGCCGAAGGAATGACGACGGGATCGGAGATCCCGCTTCACATATCGAGGTTCTTCCCAAGGTTCAACATGACGGACAGGGCGGCTACCGACGTGGATCTTATCTATCATCTGGCGGACGTTGCAGGGGAGAAACTTAAGCACGTGTATACGGGGAACTGCTGAAAACAGGTAAACTTTGTAATTGAAATATTTTGCATATATTGGTATAATTTTGACAATAGGTTTGATATGTTTCAATGGAGGGAAATTCATGAAAAAAGTATTGGTTTTAGTATTGGCACTGGTGATGGTGCTCAGCTTCTCAGCCTGCGGCGGAAGCAGCGGCGGCGGAGACCAGAGCACTGATTTCGAATGGACCAGGACGGGATTATTTGCGGATGAAAACGGAAACAACGCTTACATCCAGGAATCTACGATGGAGGAATATCCCGGCTGGAGCGTAACGTTTATCGTGGATGAAGAGCCTCACGGCTGGTTCATCCAGCAGGAGGGAGAGACCCTTCACGGGGATCTTACCGCAGAGTATGAAGAGGGAGACCCCTTCGTCGTAACCATATCCGAAGAGGGTGAGGACGGCATCATGGTCGAAGTTGAAGGCGGAGATACCTATCACCTGACACCTCAGGAAATGCCTGAAGTATTCGCTACATTTACAGTGAACACTGAAGGCGTCGGCGAGATCGGATACTGCGAGGGTGAGGGCGAACCCGAATTTGAAGAGGAGATCCCTTGCACTTCAGTCTACATCAACATGGCTGAGCCCACGACCTACACAGTAGGGGCAAGGGAAACAGAAGAGAACTACAAGTTCTCCAAGTGGACTCTGAATGGCGAGGACTATTCAGAGGAGCCTGTTATCACAGTTGAGGTCAACGAGGACACCGACCTGGTAGCTGTATTCGAATTCGCAGGCTGATGAACCCGATAATTCAAAAGGTCCCCGGTACGTGCCGGGGATTTTTTGTGGGATAAAGGGGCGGCTTCCTGTGATCGCGAACTTCCGGTACTCGGTTGCGGTCTTCAGGCTCAAGGACAGACCCAGAGCTCTCAAGATTTCATTCGGGTTAAACTCGGTGCTGTTCTGCATCTTCAATTCGGTTTTTTTGCGCGTAAAAATAAAAGGTGTTTACGCGCATTTTTAAATATTTTTAAAATACGCGCGTAATGATATGGCGAATTTTACGTGCATATTTGTGGAAAGTAATTTTTTGCGCGTAATTGAGGGGCTTGCCAGAGGTCGATTTACGCGCACTTTTTAATATTTTGCGAAAGAGCGCGTAATTTCAGGTGATCCTTTACGCGCAATATATAAGAATCGCAAAATACGCGCGTAAAAGGGTGAAAAATTTACGCGCAATTTCCCGGATTTTAAGAAAATGCGCGTAAATCACTCTGAATCAACAATCAAGCAAACTGCGCATTTGCCAGGAACGCGCCTGGCATGATATAATCAAACCATCATTCACTAAAGGAGGCCGCTATGAAAGCCATCGAAGTAATAAGAGAATTTAACCGCGAGAGGGACTGGGAGCAGTTCCACACACCGGAGAATCTGGCGAAGTCCATATCCATCGAGGCTGCGGAGCTTTTGGAGTGCTTCCAGTGGAATAATGAATATGACCGTGAGCATCTTCTGGAGGAACTGGCGGACGTCTATTCCTACGTGCTGATGATGGCGGACGAAGTGGGCTGCGACCTGGATGAGATCACCATCGAAAAATATAAGAAGAACGCTGCCAAATACACCGCTGACGAGTTCCGCGGAAACAGCGCAAAATACAATGAACTGAAGAGGAAGAAAGGAGAATAACCATGCAATTCATGATCAAAGCATTAGACGGAGAAGGTAAACTGGATAAGAGGATGGAGGTAAGGCCCCGCCATCTGGAGGGCATGCA
>CACZGZ010000043.1 GCA_902780845.1 uncultured Eubacteriales bacterium | reverse complement strand
AAATTGTATTCTGTTAATTTCTTCATTTATTTCGTCCTGTTTTTTAATTCATCTATGAGTTTACTGAAAAACTCAGCGTTATCGTAGTAATCAGCGATAGCGTCCAGAGCGGCCTTTGAAAGCTCATCCAGCCTCTTGTATGCCGCATCCAGTCCATAGATGGACGTATAGGTATTCTTGTTGTCTTTCTGATCCTGTCCTATGTTCTTACCCAGCTCCTCTACGTTTCCCACAACGTCGAGGATATCGTCCGCTATCTGGAAAGAGAGGCCCAGATTCTCAGCGTAAACATCCATTTTTTCAATCATTTCAGAGCTTGCATTTCCCATATAAAGTCCTGCTCTTATGGCTGCCTTGATGAGAGCTCCCGTCTTGTTGATATGGATATATTCAAGCATTTCTCCTGAAATGTCGGAATCTTCGCTTTCGATATCGGATACCTGACCAGCGACCATTCCCCTGCAGCCGGCGCCTTTGGCTATCTCATAGGAAGCCTTGACTCTCTTTGTCATCTGAGCTGCATCATCGAAATACATCATCATGTCCTTATACATTACTTCGAATGCGGTATTTAAAAGACCGTCTCCCGCGAGGATCGCCATGGCTTCGCCGTATACCTTGTGATTGGTGGGAAGTCCTCTTCTGAGATCATCGTTATCCATGGCAGGAAGATCGTCGTGTATCAGGGAATACGTATGGATATATTCCACCGCTATGGCATAAGGAAGAGCCTCTTTGATATTGCCGCCTGCAAATTCACAGGCTGCGAGAAGAAGCGCAGGTCTCAGTCTCTTGCCCCCTGCAGTAAGACTGTATTTCATAGCATCATAAAGTGAAATGCTCTTGTTGTCGATGACCGGAATGAAATCCAGCAAATGTTTGTTTACTATGGCCTTATAATCGTCAAACTGTCTTTCCATCATAAACCTCTATCTTGCCTTTAGTTTCCATCAGTGTCTTTTTGCATTCTTCGTAGGCTTTCATGCCTTCTTCGTAGGCCTTGAGCGCCTCGTCAAGTGTAACATCCTCTTTTCTGATGAGGCCGGCCTTTTCTTCAAGTATCTTAAGTTTCTCCTCAAACATTTTCTATTCTCACCCTTACCTTTCCGGGCCTGAACACGATATCATACTCTCCGTCTTTAAGTTCTTCAGGAGACCTGATCACGCGCCCGTCACTCTCGATCACGGTATATCCTCTTTCCATTATCCGGTGAGGATCGTTCTGTTCAAGTATAAGTTTGAATCTCTCTATCTCGTTATATCTGTTCAGAAGAAGCAGATCCATATCCTGCTTCATCCTGCTGTAAGCCTGTTCCACTTTCAGTTCTCCGACCCTGAGTACGTTTTTCAGGTTCAGGAGCATCTCTGAACTGAATTTATCAAGTCTGTCAACGAGTTCCTTTATATCCGGAACAGCTATATCGGCAGCCGCCGTCGGAGTTTCAGCTCTTAAGTCAGCGACAAAATCTGATATCGAGAAATCTATCTCGTGGCCGACAGCCGATATGACGGGGATCCTTGAGTCGTATATGGCTCTTGCAAGGATCTCTTCATTGAAGGCCCAGAGGTCTTCCTGGGAACCTCCTCCTCTTCCGACTATAAGGGTATCTATGTCGTCGTAATTGTCATTTACGAATTTAAGCATTCCTGCTATATCCGCCGCAGCTCCGTCACCCTGGACCTGAACGGGAAACACCATGATATCGACGAGTTCATTCTTTGATCTTATGATCTTTATGATATCCTTGACGGCAGCACCGGTAGACGAAGTCAGGATACCGATCTTATGTGGGAAAGCCGGTATCGGTTGCTTATGTGCAGGATCGAACAGGCCTTCCTTCTCAAGTTTCTCCTTCATGAGCTGGAATGCCATAGAAAGGCCGCCTTCACCGGCTACCTGTACGTTTCTCACAAAGAGGCTGTAATATCCGCCCTTTCTGTAAACGTTTATCTTCCCCGTTGCTGTGATCTCAAGCCCGTCTCCGAGTTCGTATTTCAGCGTCCTCACATATGATGACGGAAGGAAACAGTTGACCTTGGAATTTTCATCGTTCAGGCTGAAATATACGTGACCTGAACTGTGATACTTGAGATTGGATATCTCTCCAGTGACTGCGACGTTCATAAGAAGCGTATCGCTGTCAAATACCCTTGCTATATAATCATTCAGTTGTGTAACTGTAATAGGCCTTAAAGCCATCGATCACCTCGAATAGTAGTTTTTCATGCCAAGGAGAGCAACTCCTACGGCATTATCTCCCGAAAGTTCAGGAGCCCCGAAAACGTAATTGATACGATCCCCGAGTTTATGATCTATATATTTTCTCAGATATTCGGAAGATGAAACTCCGCCTGCAAACAGAACAGGCTTCCTGCCGAATTTATCCGTAAGCTGCAAAGTCATGTCTGAGACCGCTTTACCCAGTTTATCGAACAGTTCCCTTACTAAAGGATCCGTACTTTCATCGGAATCAAGAAGTTCTTCCGCCTTTCTCATGGACTGCGTCTCGATACCGCTTAAATTCATGTATCCGTCCTTCACCTTGATGGGCTTAAGGTAAGCGGATGGGCTTTCGGCTTTCAGAGAAGCCTTATCCATCTCTTCTCCTGCGGGGAACAGATATCCCAGTTTCACCCCGACCCTGTCTATCACCTGACCGAGGGCTATATCCAGAGTGCCTCCAACTATTTCACCCTTATAGACGGCTTCAGTAGTTCCTCCTGAAAAGTGGAAGAATAATACATCATCATCGTCTTTGAAGGGAGAATAGAACTTCACGGCTTCTATATGGCCTTCCTGGTGAGAAGTCCTGAAGAGGGTCACTCCAAGGGCTGATGCGATCTCCGAAGCACAGGCGGTTCCCGCGGTGAAGCAAGGCATATAGCTTCCTTCCCTGGGTCTCGGCCTTTCAGATACGGATATCAGTCTGATACTCTCTCTGTACTCCATCACCTGCTTCATGACTTCAGGAAGCCTCTGAACGTGGTTGAAGAAAGCCTGAGACTGCCTCATACCGCGTTCACCTTCAGGCACCTTGAAAAGTTCACGGTGGTTGAATATCATCTTTCCTTCATTGTCAACTAAGGCGACCGAAGTCCTGTAATTACTTGTGTCTATCCCAAGAAAAAGATCAGGCATCTATCTTACCGAGTATTGCGTTAATGAATCTTCCGGATTCTTCAGTTCCGTATTTCTTTGATAATTCAACGGCTTCATTTATAGCTACAGCCTTGGGAACATCTTCGATATAAAGCATCTCAGCAGCTGCTACCCTTATGATAGCAAGGTCTGTCCTTGCCATCCTTCCGGTCGTCCACTTATCGGACACGCTGTTTATTATTCCGTCAATATTATCTCTCTCTTCTGAAAGCTTGCCGAGAACGTTCAGGACATAGGATCTCTGTCCTCCGAGTTCCTTGTCTCCGATCCATTTTTCAGGAGCCTCGTCCCAGCCATTGTTTGCGTCTATTTCAAAAGCCTTTAATACGACAAATTCTCTTGCTTCTTTTCTCTTCATTTATCTTTCTTTTCCTGTTCTTTAGTATCTCTGTTTACGCCCTGGATATGTATGTCTATCTTTTTGATATCGTATCCTACGGAGTTCTTGACTGCAGCCTTTACTGCAGACTGTATATCCCACGAGACCGCAGGTATTTTATAGCCAAAAACAACGTCAATATAAACGCTGATCTCAGCATCACCCTTCTCCGGATCACCATCCAGTTTAAAGTCGATAACTCTCGAAACGCCTTCACATTTACCGGCTGCTTCGGTGCCTGACTCGGTGATCAGTTCTCTCAATATCTTAATATCAGGACCTTTATCTTTTAGCATAATACACCTACCTATACGAAATATATTATACTAAAATAAAGGAGTCATTTCAACACATAAACTATTCCGAAAAAATGTATATTTAAACGAACATAAATGCTCATGAAACGCAAAAAGACCCTGCAGGATAACTGCAGGGTCTTCTACCCTATTCTGTATTACAGTGTAGCGTCTACGGGTTCAGGAAGTCTTTCGATAATTGACTGCATGAGGCTGTCAGTTGTCGCAAGAGGATCAACCACAGGACCGTCAGCTACTGCTACAAGTTTAGCGTCAACGGGCTTAAGAACGTCGCCGAATACTTCACCGATGATGGAGTACTTGTAAACAGGACATGTGTCGCACATCTCTTCTGAGATATCATCTGTGTCTTCCCAAGGAGTATCAACTTCGAAGATATGAGCGATCTCCTGAGCAACTTCCCAGTTGGACATCATGATGCCCTCATCGATAGCAGCTTCAACAGCCTGGAGTCTTCTCTCAGTGTTGGTGAAGGTACCGTTTGTGGAAGCGAAACCTGTTCCGGGAACGAATACGTCAGCCTTTTCACCGAGCTCTGTGAGATGTGTATCACATACAGCAAGGAATTCCAGAGCTTCTGTATCGATAGGAGCGTTCTCACCGAATACTACGAGAGCCTTAACTCCTTCAAGTGCTTCAGCGCCTGAGGTGATTCCGAGGTCGATGAGACCCTGAGAATTGTTCTTGGGCTTGATCTGAAGGATACCGTCACGAGGCTTACCAATGTGACCTGCTGCAAGTGCGATGTCAGCTACAAGTGTAGCGCCATCTACAGTCAGCATGTTCTGCTGGTAAACGATCATGGCCTTCTTAGCCTTCATGTATTCGTCAGCTACTGCCTGAGCTTCTGCTGAAACTTCAACACCTTCAAGGCTTGCCTTGAACTCTTCGATTCCCTCGAGCTTATCAGCCTTGCCTGAGTTTACGATAGCCTTGGCGATCTGCTTGAGATATCCGAGGTCATTCTCGCCTGAGCAGAGGTTGATGAGCTTAGCTCCTCTCTCCTGAGCCTGCTTGATCTTGAGATCGATGACTCTGGAGTCTGCAGCTTCGTAACCGATCCTCAGGATGAGGTTGGTTGAAAGAAGTTCATCGATGGTGTTGGGAGAAGCGTCGAATCCGAGAACCTTCTTGAGACCGGACTCACGGTTGTTAAGGCAAAGTACCTTAGCTCCCATAGCTTCTGCCATGACCTTCATAGCATAAGCTTCTTCGTTTGTATATCTGTCGGAAATAGCTACAGCGATAGCGTCCTTTCCGTACTTCTGACCTGTGATCTGGCACTTCTTGGCGATGAGCATAAGTGCTTCGTGGTAGTCAGCTTCTCTGAACATTCCGTCTTCCTTGATGAAGCAGTCTTCAACTTTTCCTTCAAGGATAGCGCCGTCAAAGCCCCACTTACCTCTTCCGCAGGCAAGACCCTTGTTAACTGCTCCGTCCTTGGCGGGGTTAGCCTTGATGAGCATATCGCCATAGGATTCGAGGTTAAGGGTACATCCGACTGAGCACATTGAGCATGTCGTAGCTGTGCATTCTGTGTCAACGGGAACTTCCTTGACCATGGATGTTCTTTCCTGAAGAGCGCCTGTAGGACATACGGATACGCACTGTCCGCAGGAGATACAGCCGGATTCGATGAGAGGCTTCTCCATGTTCGGTTTAACAACTGTATCGAATCCACGGTTAACGAGACCGAGAGCTCCAACTCCCATTACCTCGTCGCAGACTCTTACGCAGAGACCGCAGAGGATGCACTTGTTGGGATCGCGTACGATGAACGGATGATCATCGTTGAATTCGATGGTTGACTTCTCACCTGCAAATCTTTCAGGATGTACGTCGTACTGATTTGCAAAGTCGATGAGCTTGCACTCGAAGTAGTCGTGGCAGCCGCACTCCAGACATCTGGATGCTTCAGCCATAGCCTGTTCTTCTGTATATGCGCAAGGGATAACTTCTGAGAAGTTGCCCTTTCTTTCTTCAGCGCTTAACTGAGGAAGCTCAGGTCTGCACATTCTTTCTCTGTCTTCGAAGTCTTCAGCAGTGATATCATCACGGGTAACAACGAATCTCTCTCTGTACTTGATATCTTCTCCGAAGAGATATGCGTCGATAACGTCTGCAGCCTTCTTAGCGTCTGCGATAGCTTCGATGGCGATGGAGATCTTATCATTTCCGCAGTCACCGCCAGCAAATACTCCGGGGATGGAGGTCATGAATGTTTCCTTATCATAAGCAATAGCGCCCTTTCTGGTCTTGTCGCCTGTGAAGATGGAAGCGTCTACTGCCTGACCTATAGCAAGGATCATGGTGTCGAGAGCGATGGTCTCAGTCTTTCCTTCAACGGGAATAGGTCTTCTTCTTCCGGATTCATCGGGTTCGCCGAGTTCCATTACCTGAAGGATAACTTCCTTGACGTGGCCGTTCTCATCCTTAACGATCTCAAGAGGATTGGTGAGGTTCTTGAAGATAACTCCCTCTTCCTCTGCTTCTTCGATCTCGACCATATCAGCGGGCATCTCGTCCTTGGTACGACGATAGATGTTATAAACTTCCTTAGCGCCCATTCTGACAGCTGTACGGCAAGCGTCCATAGCGGTGTTTCCTCCGCCGACGATAGCAACCTTGTCGCCGAGCTTGATCTCTTCGTTGGTAACTACCTTTCTTAAGAAGTCGATACCGCCGATAACTCCGTCAGCGTCTTCGCCCTTGCAGCCAACGCCTGTGGATACCCATGCACCGATTCCGAGGAGAACTGCGTCGTAGTCAGCTCTGATGGTCTCGAATGGAATGTCAACTCCAACCTTGCAGCTTGTGATGATCTCAACTCCCATAGCTTCGATGGTAGCGATCTCTTCGTCAAGAACTGCCTTGGGAAGTCTGTATTCAGGAATACCATATCTGAGCATACCGCCGCAGTTAGGCATTGATTCGTAAATAGTTACGTCATGTCCCATCTGACGGAGGAAATATGCTGCGGATAATCCCATAGGGCCGCCGCCGATGATGGCTACGGACTTACCTGTATCCTCTTCGCATTCAGGAATGAACATCTCGCCTGCGAGATCCTGATCAGCTGCGAATCTCTTTAACTGCTGGATGGAGATAGGCTCATCGATGAGGCCTCTTCTGCATTCAGCTTCGCAAGGATGAGGACATACTCTTCCGAGTGATGCAGGAAGAGGAATCTTATCCTTGATGAGTTCAAGAGCCTTGTCGAATTCTCCGTTTGCGATAAGTCCTACATAACCCTGGCAGTCAGTATGTCCGGGACATGCGATAACGCAAGGAGGACGGCAGTCTCCTGTGTGGTTTGAGAGTAAGAGTTCCAGGTTGGTCTTTCTGGATTCGATAACTCTCTCAGTCTGTGTATTTACTACCATTCCGGGAGCGATCTCTGTAGCACATGCTTTGCAAAGCTTGGGGTTGCCCTCAACTTCGCACATGCAGAGTCCGCAGGAACCGTAGATCTTGGTTCTTTCATCATAGCAAAGAGTAGGAATAAAAATGTCGTTTTCCCTTGCAACTTCCAAGATAGTCTGACCGGGGAATCCTGTAACTTCTTTGCCGTTTATATTCAGTAAGAATTTGTTCATTTTATTACCTCCTCCCCTATCAGATCTTATCTATTGCACCGAACTTGCAGTTGTCGAGACACTTGCCGCACTTGATGCACTTATCCTTATCGATGACGTGCTTCTCCTTAACGCTTCCGGAAATAGCTCCAACAGGGCAGTTCCTAGCGCAAAGAGTACATCCCTTACACTTGTCATTGATGCTGAACTCGATGAGAGCCTTGCAGGAATGAGCTGTGCACTTGTGTTTGTAGATGTGGTCTTCGTACTCGTTTCTGAAGTGGCGAATCGTTGAAAGTACAGGGTTGGGAGCTGTCTGACCAAGTCCGCAGAGTGAACCCTGCATAACCTTGGTAGCCAGTTCTTCAAGGAGCTCGATATCTCCGTCTCTTCCTTCACCCTCAGTGATCCTTGTAAGGATTTCAAGGAGTCTCTTGGTACCGATCCTGCAGTAGTTGCACTTACCGCATGACTCGTCTCTGGTGAAGTTGAGGAAGTATCTTGCCATATCAACCATACAGGTATCTTCGTCCATAACGATCATACCGCCGGAACCTACGATAGCACCTGTCTTGGTGATATCTTCATATGTAACGAGTGTATCTGCAAGAGATGCAGGGATACATCCGCCTGAAGGTCCGCCCATCTGAACGGCCTTGAACTGCTTGTCGTTCTTGATACCGCCGCCGATACCATAGATGATGTCCTTTATGGACATTCCCATAGGAACTTCTACTAAGCCGCCCTTCTTGATCTTACCGGCAAGAGCGAATACCTTGGTTCCGGGTGACTTTTCAGTACCGAACTTGGCAAATGCTGCTCCTCCGTTATATACGATCCAGGGAACGTTAGCGAGAGTCTCAACGTTGTTGATATCGGTAGGTTTCTGCCAGAATCCCTTTGCTGCAGGGAAAGGCGGTTTAAGTCTGGGCATACCTCTTTCACCTTCGAGGGATGCGATAAGAGCTGTTTCCTCACCGCAAACGAAAGCACCTGCACCGGCCTTGATATAGATATCAAAGTCGAAGCCGGAACCGAAGAGGTTCTTTCCGAGGTATCCTCTTTCTCTTGCCTGATCCATAGCGATCTCAAGACGCTTGATGGCGAGAGGATATTCAGCACGGCAGTAGATGACGCCCTGGTGAGCTCCCATGCAGTAACCTGCGATAGCCATACCTTCAAGTACTGAATGAGGGTCTCCTTCAAGGACTGATCTGTCCATGAATGC
Source organism: uncultured Eubacteriales bacterium (assembly GCA_902780845.1). Taxonomy (GTDB): domain Bacteria; phylum Bacillota; class Clostridia; order Peptostreptococcales; family Anaerovoracaceae; genus RUG754. The sequence goes on along the minus strand of CACZGZ010000043.1, from coordinate 4,707 downwards.
GCCCGGGTCACCTTCGTCGGCATTACATACCATGTATTTTTCATTTCCGGGGGAAGCCTTGGCTGCGTTCCACTTGAACCATGTAGGGAAGCCGGCACCGCCTCTTCCTCTTAAACCGGAAGCTTTGATCTCATCGATTACCTGCTCGGGCTTCATGGTAGTGAGTACCTTTTCCAGAGCCTTGTAACCGTCTTTAGCGAGATATTCATCGATGTTTTCAGGATTGATGACACCGCAGTTTCTGAGAACTACTCTCTGCTGCTTTTCAACGAATCCTTCATCCTCGTCGGAAATAGCATATTCCTTAACGGGAGTTCCGCCGATGATGTGATCTTTAACGATCTTTTCGACCTTGTCAGGCTGAACCTTGACGTATCTGGTCATCCAGCCATTGTCCTCGTATACGTCTACGATAGGTTCCAGATAGCAGGTACCTACGCATCCTGTGATGGTGAGTTCAGTATCGAGGTTATTGGCCTTGAGCTGCTTTTCGAATTCTGCAGCGGTTTTCTTAGCGCCTGTGGCAATACCGCAGGAACCCTGTCCAACTACTATTTTCATCACTTACCTCCTATCCTCTTGCTGCAATCTCTTTAAGGATGGCTCTTACTCCGTCCTTTGTAAGGTTGCCGTAAGTCTCGTCTCCTTCGCTGGATCTCACCATCATTACAGGTGCCAGCGAGCAGCATCCGAGGCAAGCAACATTGTTGATTGTGAATAAGTTATCCTCTGTGGTCTCACCGTCAACGATTCCCAGTTCTTCGCTAACAGTCTCATAAATAGTTTCAGATCCGTTAACGTGGCAAGCTGTACCCTGGCACATCATAAGCAGATATTTGCCGATGGGTTCAAGTCTGAACTGAGCGTAAAAAGTGGCTACACCATAGATCTTGGCAGGTTTAATGCCTGTAGCATCAGAGATATGGTTAATGCAGTCCTTGCTGAGATAACCATAGATATCCTGAGCCTTCTGAAGGATAGTAATGAGGCTTCCCTTGACGCCTGCATACTGATCCAACACCGGTTGAAGCTCCTTGAAAGCTTCTGATCTCTTTTCAGTCATTTTTTTACCTCACATAAGTTTATTTATATTAAGATATTAAACATACCCATACACAATTACTATACCAAAAAAACAAATAAAAAGCAATATCATATTAGGATATTGCTTTGTTATGTTAAATAATCCAATTGTCCGTATTATTATTTGCGCTTTCTGAGCATCCAGCCGGGCTTTACCTCCCCTTCCATCTTCATGCGGATGATCTCCTGAGGATGAGGACAGGACTCGATAGGATCACCCTGCTCATTATACATTTCTTCCACCTTCTGAACAAAGAAATCGGTGAAAGGGCCAAAGACTTCTATCTCATCTCCGAGAACCATCTTGTTCCTCTGCTCAATGACTGCATATCCGGTAGCAGGATCGTATTCCTTAACTACGCCTGTAAACACGTAGTCCCTGGTATACTGTGAAGTCTCATAGTTCTGATCCTTGTCGGTCGGTTTGTCAAAATAGAATCCCGTGGTGAACTGTCTGTGTGATACCTTCAGGAGTTCATTCATCCATTCCTCTTTGAATTCCCATCCTTCAGGATCCTCGTAATATGCATCGATGGCTTTTCTGTAAGCAGATACCACATGAGCTACGTAAAACGAGGATTTCATGCGGCCTTCGATCTTAAGGGATGCGAGTCCGGATCCCACCAGCTCGGGTATGTATCTTATCATGCAAAGATCTTTTGAGTTAAGGATATATGTCCCGCGTTCATCCTCTTCTATGGGATAATACTGTCCGGGACGCTGCTCTTCCATAAGGGCATACTTCCACCTGCATGGGTGAGCGCATTCGCCGTGATTTGCATCTCTGCCTATCATGAAATTAGATAAAAGGCATCTTCCGGAATAACTAATGCACATAGCTCCGTGTACGAAGGCTTCGAATTCCAGATCTTCAGGGCATTTCTCCTTAAGCTCCTTGATCTCCCTGAAGCTGAGTTCTCTTGCGAGAACTATCCTTCTCACACCCAGTCCATACCAGAACATAGCGGTCTGATAATTGGTCATATTGGCCTGTGTGCTTAAATGTATCTCAGCGTCGGGAATGATCTCCTTGATAAGAGAGAACACTCCCGGATCTGACACCAGATAAGCGTCTATACCCATATCTCTGATGGATGCCAGATATTCCTTAAGAGGAGCAATGTCATCGTTATGCGCAAAAATATTCACGGTAAGATAGCACCTTACTCCCCTCTTATGCGCGTAATCCAGGCCCTCTTTCATCTCATCGATGCTGAGGTTTCCTGCACCTGCTCTTAAGCTGAACATCTCTCCTCCGAAATATACAGCGTCAGCGCCGTAATCCACGGCTGTTTTTAATTTTTCAAGATCCCCTGCCGGGGCTAAAAGTTCTATTTTTTTCATTAATTATCTCTTCTTTGGTTTGATTATAGTAAGGCCGTTCCCGATGGCTGTATGGGTGGAACTGAACCTTGTATCTGTCATAACGAACTCGTTGAATTCCCTGAGGGCCAGGGTGTTCGTCCTGTGCTTTCTCGGAGGTATCTCCCCTTCAAGTGCGGGTCTTCCCTGGAACAGGGTATCATCACAGATGATCACGCCGTCATCGCTCAGCACTTTAAGAGAAGCCTCGAGAAATCTTTTATAGTGTGACTTGGCGGCGTCGATGAATATCATATCAAATCTGACGGAACCATCATCTTTAATGATATCTTCGATGCATTCCTCGCCGTCACCGAGAAACTGCCTTACAGCCTTGTCATAACCGAGTTTTTTGATCTCGTTTCCCGCTCTGATAAAGGCGTCATCATCCTTTTCGATCGTATATACCGAATATCCTTCAATATCATTATACTGTCTGATCTTTTCAGCAAAAAACATAGATGAGTACCCTACGGCAGTTCCTATTTCAAGAACACGCTTCGGTTTTAATATTTCCATGAAAGTCGAAAGGAAATCTTTAGTCTCCCTGAGTATGATGGGAACGGGTTCCTTTTCGCAGTTTTCCCTGAGATCCCCCAGTTCAGGAGTAGGAGGCCTGTAAAAGCTGACAAGATAATCCGTCACAGCCTCGTTCGTTATGTCCTTTGTGACGTGTCTCATGACATTAAGATCACTCATCTTCTTCCTCTTCCTCCTTCTCATCTATGGTAAGAAGAAGCTTGTCCACCCTTCTTTCCTCGGCTTCGATGACCTTAAGCGTGAAGTTCTCATATCTGACTTCGTCTCCTACTACAGGGAAGCGTTCAAGCATTTCCATTACCCAGCCGCCTACCGTCTCGGAATCGAATTCGGATTCATAATCATCCTCGTCCATCTCCACGATCTCCAGGAAATCATAAATGTTCAGGTCGCCGTCGAGCTCGTACTCGCGCTCGCTTTTCTCGACGATCTCTTCTTCCACAAGGTCATTCTCATCCCAGATCTCGCCTACTACTTCTTCCAGAACGTCCTCCATGGTGATGATCCCGTCGATACCGCTGTATTCATCGGTAACGATAGCCATGTGCTGGTTTGCTTCTCTCAAGGCCTGCAGAACTGAAGGAAGCTTAGTGGTCCTGTAGACGAAAACAGGTTCCATCAGTATGCTTCTGATATCCGCTTTGTCATTCTTTGCAAGTTCCTTGAGAAGATCATTCAGATGAAGGACTCCGATTATATTGTCGATGCTGTCCTCATAAACCGGCAGCCTCGTAAAAGGCGTAGAGTTCACAAGTTCCATGATCTCTTCCATGGAATCCTCGATATCTATGGCATCGATATCGACCCTTGCTGTCATGACTTCATAGGCTGAAATATCAGCAAAGTCAATGGCAGCTATAAGGAGTTCTTTCTGATCTTCATCCAGAACACCCTCGTCTTCAGCTGTCTCTATTATCGTTGCAAGTTCCTCGATCGATTCGTCCTCGTCTTCCTCATCCTCCTCGAGTTCTTTCTTCGGGGTGAGAAGGTTCACGAGCCATACAACTGCTTTAACGAGCGGCTTCAGGACTATGCTCAGGAATCTCACGAAAGGAGTGATCTTAAGGCTGAATCTGGTAGCGTTCTGCTTGGCTGTGATCTTGGGGATCGTCTCGCCGAAAATGATAACCAGTACTGTAATTACTACAGTTGCGATCCATGTAAGCTCATCCGATCCTGTAAGGAGTATCACGAGGACAGAGCTTATGGATGAAGCCGCGATGTTCACCAGATTGTTTCCGATCAGAATGGCGCCGAGACTGTCGTCAAAGTTCTCTATGAGCTGAAGTGTCTTTTGCGCCCTCTTGTTTCCCTCTTCTGCATCGTTTTCTATCCTTACCTTGTTCGCAGATGACAGAGCCATTTCAGATGCGGAGAAAAGAGCGGAGAACATGATACATAATACTATTCCGCATATAAGAAGTCCGATGGTCATTTGCTGCCACCTCCTTCTTCATCGCTTTCGTCGAAGATATCTCCTACGAGTTCTTCCAGGATATCCTCAATTGATACCAGTCCGATGAATTTGCCGTTTACTCCTCTTACAAGGGCGATATTCTGTCTGGCCTGTGACATTTCCTCAAGAAGCTCATCAGCCATAGTCTTCGAAGATACCCAGTAGGGTTCATCCATTACGTCTCTGAGTTCAGGAAGTTCTCCGGTATTGAGATACTGCTTCAGGTATTCTCTGATCCTGATGATGCCGAGAACGTTATCTATCTC
>CACZGZ010000042.1:7927-21493 GCA_902780845.1 uncultured Eubacteriales bacterium | reverse complement strand
GATATAGATTTCAGGATATGGGGACACGACTTTAAGGATACGCTTTTCGTAATGATGTCCCTGGGAATAGAGATAAAAGAACTCGCTTTCGACACTTCCATAGCTGAATACGTGATCGACGTTTCAAAGAAAGATTACAGCCTGAAGACCGTAGCCATTGAGAGACTGGGATATGATCCCGATAATGATGAACATGCAGCAGACAGCCAGATGTCCATGTTCAGAAAGGCTTTTGAGGATAATACGGCTAAAGCTGTAAGGGATGAAGCTGTGGCGAGAGCCCTCAGAAAGATCCAGGAAGCCGATATAAAAGAAAAGGGACTGGAGAAGGTTTACTACGAGTGCGAACTGCCTCTTGTTGAAGTTCTGGCATCCATGGAGCGCACGGGAATACTTTGTGACAAAGCTTATCTGGATGAATTCGGAAACAGCCTGGGTTCAGAAATAGAAAAACTGGAAGAAGAGATATATGAACTTGCCGGAGAAAAGTTCAATATCAAATCCACCCAGCAGCTGGGGGATATCCTCTTCGATAAACTTGAGCTTCCTCACGGCAAGAAGACGAAGAAGGGATATTCCACTAGCGCTGACGTACTTGAAAAAGTGAAGGACGATCACCCGATAGTTCCAAAGGTGCTGGAATACAGGAACCTGACCAAACTCGCTTCCACATATATAGAGGGGATGAAACCTCTTATCGCATCTGACGGAAGGATCCATTGCCATTTCCAGCAGACGGTCACCCAGACCGGAAGGATAAGCTGTACTGAGCCCAACCTTCAGAACATCCCGGTAAGACAGGAACTCGGAAGGAAGATCAGAAAGGCATTCCACGCAGGAGAGGGGAAGATCCTGGTCGGAGCAGACTACTCTCAGATCGAACTCAGGGTACTGGCTCATCTCTCAGGTGATGAAGCGCTTATTGAAGCCTTCAACAACAATGAAGATATCCACAGAATGACCGCTGCAAGGGTACTCGGGATCCCTCTGGAAGAGGTGAAACCGATAGACAGGTCAAGGGCCAAGGCTGTAAACTTCGGCGTTATCTACGGAATGTCAAGCTTCGGTCTCTCCGAAGAGATCAATGTCACCAGAAAAGAAGCGGAAGCTTATATCAAGGAATACTTCAACAAACATCCGAAGGTAAAGTCCTATATGGACGGACAGATAGAGTTCGTTAAAGAAAAGGGATACTCCGAGACGATCCTGGGAAGAAAGAGAAAGATCAACGAGATCAAGGCCTCAAACTTCATGGTAAGGCAGCTCGGAGAACGCCTTGCAATGAATACGCCTATCCAGGGCTCTGCTGCAGACATCATCAAGATCGCCATGAATATGGTGTACAGGGAGCTTAAGGAAAAGCATCCCGGGTCCAGGCTTATACTTCAGGTCCACGATGAACTGATAATAGAAGCTGATATCAATGAGCTTGAAGACATAAAAGAGCTGCTGACAAGAAACATGCAGGAAGCTATGGAGCTGAAAGTAAAACTTCTTTCAGATCTGAACACTGCCGATAACTGGTACGACCTGAAATAAGGAGATAGTTATGATTATAGTTGGACTTACAGGAGGAATAGGTTCCGGAAAGAGCACTGTATCCGATTACCTTAAAAGAAAGGGCTGCCTTATAATCGATGCGGATGAGATATCCAGAGCCGCGACCGCACCGGGAGGACCTGCGCTGGAACCGATACTCAGAGAGTTCGGTGCAGGCGTTTTCTCGGAAGACGGCACTCTTGACAGAAAGAAAATGTCGGAGATAGTATTTTCTGATACTATAAGCAGAAACAAGCTTGAGGACATAGTGGTCACTATCGTCATCAATGAATTCCACGCTCAGATAGAACATCTGAAAGAGGAAGATTACAAAGGCATTGTAGTATTCGACGCTCCGCTTCTCTTTGAATTCGGTATGGAAAAATACGTTGATGAGTCGTGGTTCGTTACTGCTTCCCTCGAAAGCAGGGTATCAAGAGTGGTAAAAAGGGACAGGATGACCAGAGGGGAAGTAATGGACAGGATAAACAGTCAGATGCCTTCATGGGAAAAGGAAAAACTGGCTGATTACACTATAAACAATTCCTTTGATCTTAAGTGGCTGTACGATCAGATAGACTCGCTGCTCTACAGACTGAAGTCAAAGGAAGGTATATGATTTAAGAACAAAAACATATTGTCAATACGGCCCGGATATGTTAGAATAGTTCTGTTGTAGATTGGGCCGGCATGATGGAATTGGCAGACGTGCGGGACTCAAAATCCCGTGGTGGCGACACCGTGTGGGTTCGACCCCCACTGCCGGCACCATTAGGAAAAAGGCTTATTTTCAGTTTAGGAGGATATATAACATGAGCGCAAATGCACAAGCAACACTGTTACAGTTTTTACCTTTGATCATTCTGGTCGCAGTAATGTACTTCCTTATGATCAGACCTCAGAGGAAAAAGGATAAAGCCATCAACGATATGAGAAGAGGACTCACAGTCGGTGATGAGATCGTTACTATCGGTGGCATAGTAGGTAAGATCGTTAAGACCAAGGACGAGACTATCGTTGTTCAGGTCGGCGCTGACAAGGTCAAGATGGAAATGATGAGATGGGCAGTATCTTCTGTCACCAAGGAAGCTCACGGCAAGGCCAGAGAAGTTTATGATGAGGTGAAGGAAGAGGACGAGACTCCCAAGAAGAAGAGCATCAAGCGCCTCAAGAAGGATCCCGTTGAAGAATTCGAAGCTTTAGAAGAAGAAATCAAGGAAATCGAGAAGAAGGATGAGGAAAATCTTGAAGCCGAAGCCGATGAACTCGTTTGATTTCATTTAATTTGAATAATAAAAACTCCTTGCAAATCAAGGAGTTTTTCTTGTTTTTTGACATATTGTTTGATATAATATACTGTCAAGTAAAATGCCTTACTATGTTTTCATTCATGTACTGCTAATGTGAAGGCATTTATAAGATAAATATAAGTTTTTGTGAGGTTATTTATTATGAGTCAGAAATTGAAAGCCGTACTTTCAGTATTAGTGATCTTGGTATTGCTGTTCGGTCTGTATGCTACTTTCGTCGGAATCGGTACGAATGAAGACGGAGAGCCCTTGAACGGAAAGAACGCTCTTAAGTACGGTCTTGACATAAACGGCGGTGTTTATGTCGTAATGGAAGGTAAAACAGAGGGTCTCGGATACTCAAGTGAAGAGATCAACGAGATAATGGATCAGACAAGAGCTGTTCTGAACAACCGTGTCAATCAGCTCGGTGTAGCTGAATCCACAGTTACCCGTGAAGGAACCAACCGTCTGAGAGTAGAGATGCCCGGCGTAACCGATGCTGAAGAAGCCATCAACGCCATAGGTACAACCGCTCAGCTGAGCTTCGTTCTTTCCGATGGTACAGTCGCACTGGACGGATCATATGTAAAGGATGCAGAAGTTGATACTGACGGAGCAGGCTACAGGATCCTCCTTGAATTCGATTCAGAAGGTGCTTCTCTGTTTGAAGAAGCTTCCAGAAAGGCATACAACAAGGAGCCTGAGGTTGCCATCGAAGGCATGCAGTCCAATGAGATCGCCATCGTGCTTGACGGTGAAGTTCTTACTCACCCCGTAGTACAGAGCGTTATATCAGGCGGACACTGCGAGATCACCGGAAGTTTTTCCAAGGAAGAAGCCACGACTCTGGCAGCACTTATCAGGGGCGGTGCACTTCCTATAGAACTTGAAGAAATACAATCATCTGTACAGACTGCTACTATCGGAGCAAATGCTCTCGATAAGTCCATCGTTGCAGGCGGCATCGGTCTTCTGATCGTTTTCGTCCTGATGATCATAATGTACGGACTTCTGGGAGTCATTGCTGACATCGCACTCATGCTCTATGTGGTAATGTTCATATGGGCTATGGTGGCATTCAATGTAGTGCTCACTCTTCCCGGAATTGCAGCTCTCATCCTTTCGATAGGTATGGCAGTAGACGCCAACGTTATCATTTTCTCAAGGATCAAGGAAGAGATCTCACAGGGAAAATCCATCAGAGTATCCGTTGACAGCGGATTCAAGAGCGCACTGGTCACCGTGCTTGATGCTCAGGTCACCACTCTGATCGCAGCGATCGTTCTTTATGAGGTCGGTACCACAGTAGTCAAGGGATTCGCACTCACACTCATGATCGGTATCGTATTCAGTATTTTTACCGCTGTAATTATTTCCCAGCTCTTCTTAAGCTTCGTTGCAGGAACTGAGAGATTCAGCAAGAATAAATACTTCGGAGTTCGTGAGGACGGAACACCCAAGCAGTTCCTCCACAAGACATTCCACTTCATCAAAAACAGAAAGATATACTATATCATTTCATCAGCTATCATCATCATCGGCCTTGTATTTGCACTTGTAGGCGGCATGAATTACGGTATTGACTTCACCGGCGGTACTACTATCCAGGTCGAGATGGGAGAGCAGGTCGATATCGGTGAGGTAGAGGATACGCTCAAATCATTTGACCTTGATCCTACTATCATTTATGCAGGAGAGGGAAATACCCAGATACAGATAAAGACTATCGAAGCACTTGACAATGCAGAGAGAGCAGAGGTATTCGACGCACTTGCAGAGAAATACGGACTTGAAGACAGTGCACTGGTTGCTGCTGAACAGTTCGGACCTTCCGTAGGAAACGAACTCAAGCAGAACGCTATTATGGCTGTTGTTATAGCTTCCATCGGCATGCTGATCTACATCATCTTCAGATTCAAGTCATGGAAGTATGGACTCTGCGCAGTAGCAGGCGTTGCTCACGACGTTCTGATGGTTCTCGCGTTCTACGCTATCTTCGGATATACCATCAACAACCCGTTCATAGCAGCTATACTTACGCTGGTAGGATATTCAATCAACGATACCATCGTAATCTTTGACAGGATCAGAGACAACAAGAGACTTCGTTCAAGAGGCAGCCTTGAGGAGAACATCGATCTTTCCCTTAACCAGACTCTTAACAGAACCATCATGACATCACTTACCACTCTGGTGGTAATGGTACCTCTTCTGGTAATGGTAAGCTCGGCTATCAGTCAGTTCATCGTTCCTCTGATGGTCGGCGTTATAGTCGGATGCTATTCATCCATCTTCATCTGCTCACCTATGTACTATGACCTCAACAAGAAAGACGAGATGTCCAAGTACATGCTGAAGCAGCAGGAAAAAGTCAAGACTGAGAAGAAAACTTCCAGAGCAGTAAGAAAAGAAAAGAAGAATAAATAATCATTAAAGACCAAGAGATTTATTTATGGAGACTAAAAGGGATTTTATTGAAAAAATACTCAGCATAAATCCTAATTACAGCACCGAAACGATAGAACTGGCATATGACGTCGCCGAAAGGCTGCATGACGGGCAGCTCAGAAAATCCGGCGAGCCGTATATCATCCATCCCATCAACGTTGCATATATACTTGCAGAACTGGGGATGGATGAGGCCACTATTGTCGGTGGGCTTTTGCATGACGTTGTAGAGGATACTGAATATACAAGGGAAGATCTTGTCGATGATTTCGGGGAAGAGATCGCTGTTCTTGTGGATGGCGTAACCAAACTGGGAAACATCAAATACGAGTCAAAAGAGGAGATACAGGCTGAGAATTTCAGAAAGATGTTCCTGGCTATGTCTAAGGATATCAGAGTCCTTGTGATCAAGCTTGCGGACAGGCTTCACAACATGAGGACCCTTGAATATATGTCTCCCGCCAAAATACAGGAAAAGGCTACTGAGACGCTGGAGATATATGCGCCTCTGGCAGCAAGGCTCGGTATATTCGCCGTCAAGTTCGAACTTGAAGATCTGGCTCTTAAATATCTTCATCCGGAAGAGTACAACGATCTTGTCATAAAGATCGGGCAGATGAAGATCAAGCGCGAGACCATAATCAATAACGTCATCGAAGAAATAAAGGAATCTCTTGATGACATGGGCTTCAAATATGAGATCTACGGAAGGGCCAAGCATTATTATTCCATCTATAAAAAAATGATGATCCAGCAGAAGAACATAGATGAGATCTTCGATCTTATAGCTGTCAGGATCATCGTGGAATCGGTTAAGGACTGCTATGCGGTCCTCGGTATAGTCCATACGATGTGGACGCCCATACCGGGAAGGTTCAAGGACTATATCGCGATGCCTAAGCCCAATATGTATCAGTCGATACATACCACAGTAATCGGCGACAATGGTGAACCCTTCGAGATTCAGATAAGGACTCAGGAGATGCACCAGGTAGCTGAATACGGTATCGCTGCTCACTGGAAATATAAAGAGGGCAAGACTTCAGGAGAATCATCAAACGATGATATCAAGCTTGCATGGCTCAGGCAGTCTCTTGAACTTGAGAAAGATTCAGCGGATCCAAAGGATTTCCTTGAGAACGTCAAGATGGATCTTTTTGCATCACAGGTATTCGTATTCACGCCTCAGGGAAAGGTACTCGAACTTCCCAGAGGATCCACACCGCTGGACTTCGCCTTTAAGATCCACTCGGAGATCGGATACAAATGCGTAGGAGCCAAAGTCAGCGGCAAGATGGTTCCGATCGATTACGTGCTTCAGAACGGAGATATCGTAGAGATCGTTACATCACAGAATTCTTCCGGCCCGTCCATCGACTGGCTGAAGATAGCCAAATCATCCAACGCGAGAAACAAGATCCGTGCCTATCTCAAACGTGAGAACAAGAGCGAGAATATCGAAAAGGGAAGGGATCTTGTAGAGAAATACTTCAAAAAGAGAAACCTCGAGCCTACGGCCTTCATGAAAGACCAGTATATAAAGAGGGCTATCAAGGATGCGAAGTTTGCAAATCCCGAGGAAGCCTGGATACAGCTTTCATCCGGAGGAGCTATAGTAAGTAAATTCGCCAATTTCCTCATAGAGTACTATCAGGAAGATACCAAGCAGGAACTTCCTAAGACGAATGAGGAGATACTGGAGGAAATCAAGGCTCAGGAAGCTAAAAAGAGCAGAGCCCTCAAGAAGAATAAAGACAATCCGGGGATCGTCGTAAGAGGAGCTGACAACCTCATGATCAAGCTCGCCAAGTGCTGCAATCCCGTTCCGGGAGATGAGATCATCGGATTCATCACCAAGGGCAGGGGAATCTCCGTACACAGATGTGACTGCAGCAACATCGTATCTCTTCCTGAGGAAGAGAAAGCCAGATTCATCGATGTGGAATGGGAAGTGCTGGAAGCAGGAAAGTCTTACGAAGCCACCATTACCATAATCGGCACTGACAGACGCGGCATGCTTTCAGATATATCCAAGGCCTGCGATAACCTGGACGTAAACCTTTCGGGAGTCAACGCCAGAACCGGCAAGGACGGATCGCTTAACATGACCATCCAGCTTGAGATCTCATCTACACAGGAAATGGACAGGATATTGAGAGCTCTTAAGAGTATTGAAGGTATATCCAACGTATACAGAGCCAGGAGTTGATATGAGAGCAGTAGTTCAGAGAGTTACAGAAGCCGGAGTCTCAGTTGACGGTAATGTCTGCGGATCAATTGGCAAGGGACTTTGCGTATTGCTGGGAGTTGAGACAGATGACGGCGACAAGGACCTGGAATACATTTCAGAAAAAGTTTCGGGTCTCAGGATATTTGACGACGAGAACGGCGTCATGAACCTTTCCGTCATGGATATAGGCGGAGAGGTCCTCAGCATCTCGCAGTTCACGCTTCTCGGGGACGTCAGACACGGCAAGCGCCCAAGCTGGATCAGAGCCGAGAGACCTGAGAAGGCAAATGAGATGTACGCCCGTTTCAATGATGCGCTGAGAGCTAAGGGGATACACGTGGAAGAAGGCGTGTTCCAGGCCGAGATGCTGGTAAATATCAATAATGACGGACCTGTTACAATATTACTCGACAGCAAGAGGACGTTTTAATCATGAAAATACTCCATTACGTTACCGGGCCTATACAGGTAAATACTTACGTTGTATATGATGAAGAGTCCAGAAAAGCCTTCATCGTTGATCCCGGCGGATATGACAAGAGAATATCGGATAAGATAAAAGAACTGGGACTCGATCTTCAGTATATAATACTCACCCACGGACATGGCGATCACATCGGCGGGGTAGAGGGCATGAGAAGAGATTTCCCCGGAATACAGGTCGTCGCAAACGTTAACGAAGACATGCTACTCGATGCTGCAAAGAACGATTCAATGAGTCTTTTCGGGAAAAGCATCGTGGTAAACGTTGATAAATGGGTCGACGATTTCGATACCATGAAAGTAGGGAATATGGAACTTTTGTTTCTGTATACTCCCGGCCATACCAAAGGCGGTATGTGCATACTGACTGAGGGTCATCTGTTCAGCGGAGATACGCTTTTCAGATACTCCATAGGAAGGACCGATTTCTATGGCGGTTCATGGCCTCAGCTGGAGAAATCCATAAAAAACAAACTTTATACTCTTCCCGATGATACAGTGGTACTCCCCGGACATATGGGATTCACCACCATCGGTGATGAAAAGAAAGGAAATCCTTTTGTAAGATGAATAACCCATGGGGAGAACTTACGGGAGTAAAGCCCGTTAAACTTACAAGAGAATTATTCAAAGGAAATCCATACAACGGCAGACAGCCTCACGAGAAGGACGAAGTTTTCAGGATCCTTACTGAGGAGAGAGGCTTAAGCAGGGAAAAAGCCGGTCTTATAATAGAGATATATGAGTATCAGCAGCAGGTGCTGAAAGGCGAGGACTACACATCATGCGGGCTTTATATAGGGATCCCGTTCTGTCCGACCAGATGCCTTTACTGCAGCTTTACATCTAATCAGAAGCCTTACGGAGAGATAGAAAGATATCTTGAGGCTCTGATCGAAGAGATAAGCTATACAGGCAGGCGTTTGAAAGAGATCGGGATGGGTATAGAGACCATATATATCGGCGGCGGAACACCCACAACTCTCGATGATGCACAGCTTGAAAGACTGCTGGATGCGGTTATACATAATTTAGATTTATGTAAACTGAGAGAATTTACTCTTGAAGCCGGCAGACCGGACACTATCACACGGGAAAAACTCAGGATAGCTCATTCACACGGCGTGGACAGGATATCCATCAATCCTCAGAGCATGAAGAAGAGGACACTGGAACTCATCGGAAGGAGTCATACGCCGGAGGATATATTAAAAGCTTTCGAACTTGCCGATGCTTCCGGCATACCGGTGGTAAACTGCGACCTTATAGCAGGACTTCCGGAAGAGGATGCAGGTGATTTCGAGAAGACCCTCGAAACGGTGCTTGGACTCGGACCTCTGAACATCACAGTCCATACGCTGGCACTGAAGCGGGCTTCCCGCCTCATAGAGCAGGATTCTTCCTATCATGATACCCATTCGGACGTTGTCTCGGAAATGATAGAACTGTCGCACGAGATGCTGAGAGGTGCTGCTTACAGGCCGTATTACCTATACAGACTGAAACGTATGGCAGGAGCTCTTGAAAACACCGGCTGGTGCAAGGGAGATACTGCCGGTATATACAATATCCGGATAATGGATGAGCAGCAGAGCATAATAGCTCTGGGAGCAGGCGGTATGAGCAAGGTATTCTTCCCCGAGGAAAACAGGCTTGAACGCGTGCCGAATGTCAGCAACTACGAAGTCTACATCGAAAGACTTCAGGAAATGCTTGAAAGAAAAGAACAGGGCATATTCAAGATGATGCCTGAAATATATAAACAAACTGAAGCTTTAAGAAGGAGGTAAAGAAAATGCTTACTAATGCACCCAAAGGAACCAAAGATATCATGCCCGATCAGGTGTACAAATGGCATTATGTAGAGAAGAAATGGAAAGAGATCTGTGAGAGATACGGATTCAAAGAGATCCGCACTCCCATGTTTGAACATACAGAGCTGTTCCAGAGAGGTATTGGAGATACTACTGACGTAGTACAGAAGGAAATGTATACCTTTAACGATCACGGCGGAAGATCCATCACGCTTAAGCCTGAAGGAACTTCACCGGCAGTAAGAGCATTTCTGGAGCACAAGACCTATGCTGAAGTTCAGCCTACAAAAATCTACTATGATATCCCTTGCTTCAGATATGAAAAACCTCAGAGCGGAAGACTCAGACAGTTCCACCAGTTCGGCGTTGAGACCTTCGGAACACCCAACATGGTCGCTGACGCTGAGATCATAGCTATCGGATATGATTTCCTCACTGAGATGGGAGTTACCGACCTTACTCTCGAGATCAATTCAGTAGGCTGCCCCGTATGCCGTGCCAACCACAGAACGGCTCTTAAGGAATTCCTTAAGCCTAAATACGACCAGCTCTGCGATACCTGCAAGTCCAGATATGAAAAGAATCCCATGAGAATTCTTGACTGCAAGTCACCCATCGACCAGGCTCTCGTAGAGGGAGCTCCCATGATGCTGGACTATCTCTGCGACGAATGTAAGGAAGCCTTCGAAGAACTCAAGGAGAACCTCGAAGCGATGAACATCCCGTACGTTGTAAATCCCAAGATCGTAAGAGGTCTTGACTATTACATCAAGACAGCATTTGAATTCGTAACCAACTCCATCGGAGCACAGGGAACAGTCTGCGGAGGCGGACGTTATGACAATCTTGCTGAAGAAGTAGGCGGACTTCCGATCCCCGGTGTAGGTTTCGGTCTCGGTAAGGAAAGACTCCTCATGCTCATGGAAGCAAACGGAGTGGAGATCCCCGAACCCAGGATCTGCGATGCTTTCATCGCTACAATGGGAAAGGATGCCAAACTCTTCGGTCAGAAACTCATGAGAGACCTTCGTAAGGAAGGCATCAAGGTGCAGATGGACGACCTTCAGAGAAATTTCAAGGGTCAGTTCAAATATGCCGACAGGATCGGCGCAGCTTATACCATCGTTATCGGCGATAATGAGATGCAGATGGGAGCTGCAAATCTTAAAAATATGGAGACCGGAGAACAGGTTGAAGTGAAGTTCGAAGATCTCGCAAAAGCTATCAAGGAGAAATAAAGATATAATGAGCAGTATTTTCAGGCGCACTCATATGTGCGGAGAACTTAGAATCAGTGACGTTGACAGAGAAGTCGTCTTAAACGGATGGGTTGCCAAGAGAAGAAACCTCGGCGGCCTCATCTTCGTGGACTTAAGAGACAAGACCGGTATCGTACAGGTAACCTTCGATGACAAGGTGCCTCAGGAACTTTTTGAAAAGGCTGACAGCCTTCGTTCCGAATACGTTATCGGAGTAAAGGGAGTGGTAAAGGAAAGATCAGCCAAGAACGATCAGATAGCAACAGGCGATATCGAAGTTTTTGCTACTGATATGGTGATCTATTCCGAGTCCGACACACCTCCTATCTACGTAAAGGACGATGATAACGTAGACGACAATCTGAGACTCAAGTACAGATATCTGGACTTAAGAAAGCAGCATATGCAGAGAAACTTAAGCTTCAGGCATAAGCTTGTCAAGGTGACAAGAGACTACTTTGACGAGAACGGTTTCACGGAAGTCGAGACTCCTGTACTCATCAAGTCAACACCGGAAGGCGCAAGAGACTATATCGTTCCTTCAAGGACCTATCCCGGAGAATTCTACGCTCTTCCTCAGAGCCCTCAGCTCTTCAAACAGCTTCTCATGGTAGGCGGCACTGACAGATACATGCAGATCGCCAAGTGCTTCAGAGATGAGGACCTGAGAGCTGACAGACAGCCTGAATTCACTCAGATAGACCTCGAGATGTCCTTCGTTGATCAGGACATGGTACTTGAGATCCAGGAAGGATACCTGAAGAGAGTATTCAAGGAATGTCTGGGAGTAGACATCCAGACACCGCTTCAGAGGATGACCTGGGATGAGGCCATGGAAAGATTCGGTTCCGACAAGCCCGACCTCAGATTCGGATTTGAACTTAAGAAACTGAACGATACCGTAAAGGACTGCAATTTCAAGGTATTCACCGATTGCCTCGCAAACGGCGGGGACGTAAGAGGTATCTGCGTTGACGGAGGATCATCCTTCTTCTCAAGAAAGGATATCGATAAGCTCACAGACATGACCAAGCATTACGGTGCAAAGGGCCTTGTATGGATAAGAATGAACGAGGGCGAGATCGGATCATCCGTGAACAAGTTCTTCTCACAGGAAGAACTTCAGGAGATCGCAAAGGTATTCGATGCGAAGACAGGCGACCTCATCTTCATCGTTTCAGACAGAGCAAAAGTCACCTACGATTCCCTCGGCTTCCTCAGAAGGGAATGCGCGAGACGTATGGGACTCCTTAATGATAAGGAATACAAGCTTCTCTGGGTCGTTGATTTCCCTATGTTCGAAGAGGACGAGGAAGACGGCGGACTGAAAGCTATGCATCATCCGTTTACCTGTCCCAAGCTGGATCAGCTGGACCTTCTCGATACCGATCCTCTTAAGGTCAAGGCAGACGCATACGATATCGTACTTAACGGAGTTGAGCTCGGCGGAGGCTCTGTAAGAATTCATGATAAGAACCTTCAGGCAAAGATGTTTGAGGTACTCGGACTCACACCTGAAGAGTGCGACGAGAAATTCGGCTTCCTGATCGAAGCATTCAAATACGGAGCACCTCCTCATGCAGGACTTGCATACGGACTTGACAGATTCGTAATGCTGCTCTTGGGAGAGCCTTCCATCAGGGAAGTCATAGCATTCCCTAAGAACCAGAACGCGCAGTGTCTTGTATGCGGAGCTCCCGCATCTGTAGAGGACGTACAGCTGGAAGAATTAGGTATCGGAGTAAAATAATGGCTGTTATCGGAGTTTTGGGCGGATCCTTTGATCCTATTCATCTGGGTCATAAAGCCCTCGGTATGGCTGCAGTGGAAGAGGTGGCACTCGATACGCTTATCGTTATGCCTGCTCATATCCAGCCATTCAAACAGAATAAAAAAGTTGCTCAGGACGAACACAGGCTCAATATGGCAGAGCTTGCATTCAAGGACTGCCCTCAGGCGATAGTATCCGACTATGAGATCAGAAAAGGGGATATTTCCTATTCCTATGAGACCATGTCTCATCTGAGGACGGAATATCCCCATGACGAGCTCTTTTTCATCGTGGGAGCGGATTCCTTTATAAACGTGGACAAGTGGTATAAAGGTGAGGATCTTCTTACGGAATTCGGTTTTATTGTAAGTTCAAGACCCGGATATCCCGAGAAGGAACTGGAGTCCAAGATGAAGTTTTACAAAATGGACTATGATACCAAGATCATCCGCCTTTTGACTAAAATGCCAGAGATCAGTTCGACAGAGATCAGAGAAACGGCCATGGCAGGGGAGTCTATCAGACATCTGGTTCCTCCTCTTGTCGAAAAGTACATTCAGATAAACGGTCTATATGATGATGTTTTAAGGAATCCGAGATGGAATTTGGACCGTTATTAGAAAGACTTTACAGTTCCGTTATGACTGAACTGAGCGATAAGAGAAGGATCCATACTCTGGGAGTAAAAGATACTGCGATAGCCCTGGCAAAAAAATACGGAGTAGATCCG
>CACZGZ010000042.1:0-7875 GCA_902780845.1 uncultured Eubacteriales bacterium | reverse complement strand
AAATACGGAGCAGATCCGTTGAAAGCAGAGATCGCCGCTTTGGCGCACGATCTGTACAGAGGGCTCAGAGGAGAAGATCTCAATAAGACCGTGAGAGATCTCGGACTCGACGAAAAGTATCTTGATGATCCAAACCTTGCGCACAGCAAGATCGCGTCGATCATGCTTCGTGAAAAATACGGAGTGGAAGACAGCGACATACTGAATGCCGTATCATTCCATACAACGGGAAGAAGGAATATGAGCACGCTTGAAAAAGTCGTATTCCTAGCGGACGCCATCGAGCCCGGCAGAAACTATCCCGGGGTGGAAGACATAAGAAAAGCGGCAGAGAAGGGGCTTGATGAGGGATGCCTTTGCTCGATGCTCGGCACCATCAGACATGTTCAGGAACAGGGTGCATACCTTGATGAAGATACGATAGAAGCAGCAGAATTTTTGAAGGAGAACAAATGACAAACAAAGAATACGCTGATTTTGCGGCACAATTATTATCATCCAAAAAAGCTACAGATATCATGATAATCGATATCGCTGAGAAGTCAGGATTTGCTGACTACTTCATCATCGCCACGGGAAACACCGACAGACAGGTGAACAGCATGGCAGATGACGTAGAGGACGCTCTCGCTGAGAAGGACTTACTGGTAAAGTCCATTGAAGGCAAGAATGTTTCAGGCTGGATCCTCATGGATTTCGGCGATATCATCGTAAATCTTTTCACACCTGAAATGAGAGACAAATACAACATCGAAAAGATCTGGGCAGACTGTCCGGTAGAGCATATAGGAGACTAAAGCACAATGGAAGAAAGATACAACTTTAAGGAAATCGAGAAAAAATGGCAGAAAGTCTGGGAAGAAAGAGAGACCTTCAAGGTAACTGAGGATCCTTCAAAGGAGAAGTTCTATTGCCTTGAGATGTTCCCTTATCCTTCCGGAAAGCTTCACATGGGACACGTCAGGAACTATTCCATCGGCGACGTTGTAGCCAGATTCAAAAAGATGGACGGATATAACGTTCTTCATCCCATGGGATTCGACTCATTCGGACTCCCTGCAGAGAATGCGGCCATACAGCATGGCATCCATCCCTCAACATGGACCTGGGACAACATCCATGAGATGGAAAAACAGCTCAGAGAGCTGGGACTTTCCTATGACTGGGACAGAGAATGCTGCACATGTTCAGAGGAATACTACCGCTGGATGCAGTGGATCTTCATCCAGTTCTACAAGAGGGGACTGGCTTATAAGAAGGAGAACCCGGTAAACTGGTGTCCTTCATGTCAGACTGTACTTGCAAACGAGCAGGTAGTTGACGGCGTATGTGAAAGATGCAAGACACCTGTCACCAAGAAGAACCTCAGCCAGTGGTACTTCAAGATCACTGACTATGCTGACAGACTTCTTGAGAATCTCGATAACGGTAAGCTGGACGGCTGGCCGCAGAAGGTAAGACTCATGCAGAAGAACTGGATCGGAAGATCCTACGGCTGCGAAGTCGACTTCAAGGTGAAGGATTCCGATGAAGTGCTCACCGTATTCACCACACGTGTAGACACTATCTATGGAACCACTTTCATGGTACTGGCTCCTGAATATCCTACAGTTCTTGAGAACGTAAAGGGTACCGAATATGAGAAGGACGTTCTGGATTACATTGAAAGAGTAAACCACATGAACGAGATCGAGCGTACTTCCACCACAAATGAGAAGACCGGCGTCTTCATCGGCAAGTATGCGATCAACCCCTTCACACATAAGGAGATGCCTATCTACATCTCCGACTATGTACTCATGGGTTACGGCACAGGCGCTGTAATGGGCGTACCTGCTCACGATCAGAGAGACTTTGAATTCGCCACCAAGTTCGGCCTGGAGATCATTCCCGTAGTTGATCCTCAGGATCCTGAAGTTGATGTCAATAACCTTAAGGAAGCCTGCGCTGCTTCCGGCATCATGATCAATTCCGGTGAGATCACAGGAATGAAGTCCGACGACGCCATCCCTTATATGATCGAAAAGGCTGAGAAGGAAGGCCTCGGCAAGCGCAAAGTAAACTATAAGTTAAGAGACTGGCTCATTTCACGTCAGAGATACTGGGGAACACCTATACCCATGATCTGGTGTGACGACTGCGGCTGGGTTCCTGAAAAAGAGGAGAACCTTCCCGTGCTCCTTCCTACAGATGTAGAGTTCACCGGAAAGGGAGAATCTCCCATCGCAACTTCCAAGACCTTCAAGGACTGCACCTGCCCGAGATGCGGAAAGAAGGCTACCCGCGAAGTTGACACAATGGATACCTTCCTCGATTCATCATGGTACTTCTTAAGATATTGCGACAACAAGAACGACAAGGAAGTCTTCAGCAAGGAAAAGGCCGACTACTGGATGAGCGTAGACCAGTACATCGGAGGAGTTGAACACGCTATACTCCACCTTATGTACGCCAGATTCTTCATGATGGCTCTTCACGATATGGGACTCTGCAAGTACGAGGAACCCTTCAAGAACCTGCTTACTCAGGGCATGGTGAACAAGGACGGAAAGAAGATGTCCAAATCCCTCGGAAACGTTGTTTCACCTGCTGAGATCATCGAAAAGTACGGCGCAGATACTGCAAGACTCTTCATCCTCTTCGCAGCACCTCCTGAGAAGGAACTCGACTGGTCTGATGCAGGAGTTGAAGGATCATTCAGATTCCTCTTAAGAGTTTACAGACTCGTCTATGAACTCCACGCAAGAGGACTCAGGGACGGAGATATCACACCCAAGACATCAGAAGACAAATCTCTGAACTACAGACTCAACTTCACTATAAACAAGGTAAGAGAAGACGTAGGCGGAAGATTCATGTTCAATACTGCCATCTCATCTGCAATGGAACTTGTAAACGAGATGTACAAGTATAAGGACGGAGCAAACGTAAACGAACCGCTTCTCAAGAAGGCCATGAAGGAACTCATCGTCATCCTTTGTCCCTTCGTACCTCATATCGCAGAAGAGATGTGGCAGCACATCGGAGGAGAGGGACTCTGCTCCGATCAGAACTGGCCTGAATGCGATGAGAAAGCTCTCGTACTTGACGAAGTTGAGATCGTTATCCAGATCAACGGCAAACTCAAGGATAAGTTTGTCGTATCAAAGGACATCACTAAAGAGGAACTTGAAAAAGCAGCCCTTGAAAGCGATAAGGTAAAGGAACTTACCGAAGGCAAGACCATCGTCAAGGTCATCGCCGTTCCGGGAAGACTTGTTAACCTTGTCGTAAAATAAACTTAAACAAGAAAGGAAATAAATGTCAAAATCAAAGAATAACAAAAAGAAGCCGCCGCTTAAGGTGATTCCCATAGGAGGGCTCAACGAGATCGGAAAGAACATGACCCTTCTGGAATACGACGATGAGATAATGATCATCGACTGCGGAATGAGCTTCCCCGATGACGAGATGCTCGGTATCGACGTGGTTATTCCTGATTTCAGTTACCTGATAGCGAACAGAGACAAGATAAAGGGACTGGTGCTCACCCACGGACACGAGGATCATATCGGCGCCATCCCTTATCTTCTTAAGGATCTGAAGGTGCCGGTATACGGCACCAGGCTCACCATCGGGCTTGTAAGGAACAAGCTTGAGGAGCACGAGATCGTCGGCGACCTTAAGACCATTTCAGCCGGCGACAGCTTCATGGTGGGAAGATACTTTGAAGTGGAAGCCATAAGGACGACACACAGTATTGCGGACAGCATCTGCATGGCTATCAGGACCCCTCAGGGAGTCGTCTTCCATTCGGGAGATTTCAAGATAGATTATACACCTGTGGACGGCGATCCCATCGATCTGGGCAAACTGGCTGAGATCGGAGATCTGGGCGTCAAACTGATGCTTTGCGACAGTACCAACGCCACTCGTCCGGGATTCACAAGGTCCGAAAGCGTGGTGGGCCAGACCCTTGAAAACATTTTCAGGACCGCAAAGAACAGAATAATCATAGCTACATTCTCATCCAACGTGCACAGAGTTCAGAAGATCATCGAGAATGCGGTGCTCTGCGGAAGGAAGGTAGCTGTATCGGGAAGATCCATGGAAAAGGTAGTCAGCCTTGCCATCGAGCTTGGATATCTCAATATCCCCGATGGAGTACTTGTGGATCTTAAAAAGACCAAAGAGATACCTGATAACGAACTAGTTATCATTACAACGGGATCACAGGGAGAACCCATGTCGGCTCTTTCCAGGATCGCCTCAGGCGAGCATAAGGGCGTTAAACTGAAACCGGGAGACATGGTTATCCTGAGTTCAACTCCGGTTCCCGGAAACGAAAAGAGCGTTTCAAACGTCGTAAACAAACTGTTTGAAGCTGGGGCGGACGTTATCTATTCCGATATCGCGGAGATCCACGTATCAGGACACGCCTGTCAGGAAGAACTGAAGCTTCTTCACTCGCTGCTGAAACCGGAATTCTTCATGCCGGTACACGGTGAGTTCAGGCATCTCATAAGCCATGCAAGACTTGCTGAAGCTCTGGGAGAACACAAGGATAACATCTTCATCCTCGAAAACGGCGACGTGCTGAACATCGACGGAGAAGAAGCCTTCGTTGAGAAGAGCGTTGTGGATGCTGACGCGATCCTCGTAGACGGGCTCGGAGTAGGGGATGTAGGAAACATCGTGCTCCGAGACAGGAAGCACCTGTCACAATCCGGTCTTATCATCGTTGTGGCCGCCATATCAAGCGAAGGATATGTCGTATCCGGACCTGATATCGTGTCACGTGGCTTCGTTTACGTAAAGGAAAACGAAGAACTCATCGAGTATGCGAGACAGGTGGCGCTGGATGCACTGGACAAGGCTCTGGATTCAGGGATAAGAGACTGGAATACACTGAAGGCCAGAGTAAGGGACGCTTTATCCTCATACATCTATCAGGTGACCATGAGAAGTCCCATAATATTACCTATATTTTTGGAGGTTTAATATGAACGTATATGATCAGGCACATCAGCTTGCAAAAGCTATTCAGGAATCAGAAGAATATAAACAGTATCATGCATCTGAACTTAAACTGAAGGAAAAACCGGATCTCGAGAAGATGATCAGGGATTTCCAGCAGAAGTCCATGGAGGTACAGCTCAAGCAGATGTCAGGAGAGCAGCCCGGTGCAGAAGACATGCAGCAGATCCAGCAGCTCTACAGTATCGTAGCTATGGACCCTATGGCAGCTGAGTACATGCAGAACGAGATGCGTTTCAGCGTCATGATGAAAGACGTCTATGAGATCCTGGGCGAAGCGATAGGACAGGGCGGAATGTTTTCAGGCAAGTAACGATCATCCCGTTTGATCAATAAGGTGTTGATAATAACGCCGGTTTGTGATATAATAATTCAGTCGTTAATAAAATCCTTTGCAGACGTGCAGGGGATAGAATATAAAGCTTTATATAAGATTGGAGAAAAATAATGGTATATGCTAGCGATTTCAGAAAAGGCAAAACTTTCATCATGAATGGAGAACCCTGCGTCGTTCTCGATTTCCAGCATGTTAAGCCCGGTAAGGGAGCTGCTTTCGTAAGAACCAAGTACAGAAACATTCTGACAGGTGCTACAAGAGAAGAAGCTTTCAACCCTTCCGATAAGTTTGACGATGCTATCATCGAGACCAAGAAGATGCAGTATCTCTACAGCGATGGAGAACTTTATTACTTCATGGATCCTGAAACTTACGATCAGATCCCTCTTGCACAGGAGCAGGTAGAGGATGCTGTTAAGTGGATCAGAGAAAACGATGAAGTTACCATCAAGTTCTTCCAGGGAAATGCTTTCCAGGTAGAAGCTGAGAACTTCGTTAACCTCGAAGTAATCGACTGCGAACCCGGCGTCAAGGGCAACACAGCAACCAACGTTACCAAGGCTGCTACAGTTGAGACCGGAGCAGTTGTACAGGTTCCTATCTTCATAGAGCAGGGTGAAAAGATCCAGATCGACACCAGGACCGGTGAATATTTAGGAAGAGCTAAGAACGACTAAAAAAGCTTAAGGGACGCCTTGTGCGTCCCTTTGATTTTTTGGTTTTGTTTTAAGTATCGGAGGCAATATGAGGAAAGTATTAATAGTTTTACTTCTGATAATAGCTATAGTCGGGATGGGAGGAATATGGTTCATCCATTCACTCCCGGATGCCAAGGATCCCGCAAGCACAGAGGAGATCACGGTTGAGATCCCTGAAGGCTACGGCACCAACGCTATAGGAGAACTCCTGGAAGAGCAGGGAGTAATATCATCAGCACTTAAGTTCAAACTCTATAACAGGCTGTCCGGAAACGACACGGTTCTGAACGCCGGCACATACACGCTCAGTCCGTCAATGGATCTTCCTGCTATCTTTGAAAAGCTGTCAAGCTATGACGTGAGCACCATGAGCTTCACGATACCTGAAGGCCTTACTCTTGAACAGACTGCAATGAAGCTTTCTGACCAGGGACTCGGTGCCTATGAGGAATTCCTGCGTGCGATTCAGAACACTGATTTCGGTTATGGCTGGCTCGAAAACAATTCGCTTGAAGGATATCTTCTTCCAAACACCTATATGGTTCCCGAGGGAGCTACTGAAGAAGAGATAATCGATTATCTTCTCGGACAGTTCGAGCAGACAGTTCTTCCTCTTTATGACAGCGCCGATCAGGCTCTTAAGGATAAATACACCCTTAATGAGATCATTACAGCAGCTTCCATCATTGAGAGAGAATGCATGAAGGATGAGGAACGTCCGCTTGTAGCTTCGGTCATCTATAACAGAATGGACCAGAATATGAAGCTTGAGATGTGTTCCACCATTCAGTATCTTCTTCTCCAGGAGACCGGTGAAGTAAAGGAAAACCTTCTTTACAGCGACCTTGAGATCGAAAGTCCTTATAACACGTATCTGCATTTCGGACTTCCTCCCGGACCTATCTGCAGCCCCGGCATCGCATCCATTAAGGCTGCTCTTGCACCTGCAGATACAGACTATCTGTACTTTGTAGTTTCTGCTGATCTGGACGGATCCAGCAAATTCAGCAGCAATTATGATGACTTCCTTGACTACAAGGATGAATACTACGAAGCATGGAACGAAGCTAACGCAAACAATTAATGAATCTAAGTCACGGCCCCTTAATGGGGCTGTGACCTGTAATATATTTTTAACCGATATATCAACGCATCCGAAAAAGGAAGTGATCAGTCAAAAATGGACGCGGACAGTCGAATATCACTATTATTCATTTTGATTTTATTGCTTTTGGCCGCATTGTTCGCCATCTCTGAAACAGCTTTTGCCTCTGCATCTCAGACAAAGATCAAGGTAAGCGCAGACAGGGGAGACGACAGGGCGGAAAAGGCTCTTGACATTCTTGAGAATATAGAGACTGCCATCAGCACTCTTCTCATCTGTACCAATATAGTTCATCTTACTATAGCCACCGTAGTAACGGTCATGGTGACCAGACTATGGGGGCTTTCTGTTGTCACATTTTCTACCATCATAACCACGCTGGTTGTGTTCTTTGCGGGAGAAATGCTTCCAAAGAGCATTGCCAAAAAGAATCCTGAAAAATTCGCTCTGAGGACCGCAGGGCTTCTTTCGTTTATGATGAAAGTCTTCAAGCCGTTCGCTGCTTTCCTTACCTGGGTAGGAGTTAAGGCGGCCTCTCTTGGAAAGGGTGAACCTGAGATCTCAGTTACAGAAGATGAACTGCTGGATATTTTCGAAGATCTCACTGAGGAAGGTGTACTGGATGAAGATCAGGAGGATATGCTTTCTTCTGTTCTTGATTTCACAGATACCAGAACGGGAAGGATACTTACGCCCAAGAGAAAGATCGTCGGGCTGGA
>CACZGZ010000041.1 GCA_902780845.1 uncultured Eubacteriales bacterium | reverse complement strand
ATACCAGAAAATACCCCATAGTCACAGGACCTATCATCCTTCCCGCTCCATGTGTGAATTCATAAAGAGACTGGAATCTTGCCCTGTATTCCTCCTCTGCTCTGGATCCTAAAAGAATGCTGTTATGGACTGACATTATGACCTCACCTGCCGTCCATATGGGAGTAAGTACGTATACCAGCCATGCAAGTGAAATGTCTTTTATCAAGGCGAAACTTCCCATTCCGACTGCAAACAGCACCGCTGTCCAGGTTATAATCAGAAACTCGTTTCGGTTCTTCGTGAGTTTAAGTATTATCGGTGACCATATGATGCAGAACACCGAGTTCACTATCCACAGTCTGGCTACCCACTTTGAACCGATCTCCGCTCCGAAGTATCCGGAATACTGAAGAGGCATCATGTAGCTCACCTGAGTATAGGCGTACCCGAAAAGTACTGAAGCAATCAGAAACAGCACAAGGGGCTTGTCTTTCAATATAAGCGATATCAGATTCCTTCCGTCAGAAACCCTTTCCGCTTCATAAACCTCAACAGCTTCCCTGACCTGAACTTCATCAGTTCTTTTGCAAATCGGAACGTATTCATCTCTTACGAAGAGCCCCAGCAGTACCATGGTAATTACGGTAGCGATACCCATCCCCCAGAATATCCATTCGGTGTAGTTGTAGAAGATCGCCCCGGCGATGCTCTGCCCGACTGAGTACCCAACGTTGATGCAAAGGAATAAAAGCGAGAAGCTTTCCTCCCTCTTTCCCTCTCCTGTCTTATCGGTTATCATGGCTCCGATAACAGGGAAAAACATGGCGAAACATGTAAGAGTCACCGCTTCAAAAAATATGACGATCATCCTTCTTACATATATTCCGCCGAGTATAAGTGCGACAGTTTCGACGGTCATCGCAGCTATTATAGTCTTTTTACGTCCGTAATAGTCTGACAGTCTCCCGCCGATAAGCGCCCCCACTATATCGCAGACAGCCAGGAGCACCATGACATATCCTGTTGCCACTTCACTCAGTCCCAGAACAGTCGTCATGAGAAGAGAGTTCATCGAAAAGATGAAGGCCCCCATGGACGTTACTATCCTGGCAAAGCATATTATATAAACTTGTCTCGGCAGTCCCGTGTACTGCTTAAATATGCCCATATATCAAACTCAAGAGGGCCGCATCTCTGCTGCCCTCTTCAAATCGACTGTATCTCTTACTTATCTGAGTATGCTATGAAACTGCCTGCTCTGTCGTTGATCATCTCATTGTCCTTGACAGCAACCTTGCCGTTTACGATAACACAGTCGATCCCCTTGTTGGGAACTGTGAGATCGCCGAAGGTAGGTCCGTCCATGATGGTTTCAGGATCAAAGATGGTGATATCAGCATCAGCTCCGACATGTATATCTCCCTTTCTGTGTTCCATATCGAGTCTCTTTGCAGGTTCAAGAGTCATCTTTCTTAAAGCGGTAACAAGATCGGTCACCTTATCTTCTCTTACATACTTTCCGAGCACCCTGGGGAATGTTCCGGCTGCTCTCGGATGTCCGTTTCCATTTGCGATTATACCGTCGGATGCGATCATTCCATTGGGATTTGCTATCGCAGCTGCTATCTCATCCTCGTTCATAACGAAGGCAACGACAAGCATCTCGGGATGGTTCTTCCTGCATTCCTCAAAGGATTCCTTTGTGGCATACTGATACAGATAAGGTTCTGCCGTAAGAAGAATATCGCTGTAAGTCTTATGCCAGCCCTCGAAACAGCCATCATCGAATACCGTGGAACCCAAATAAGTTGAAAACGCATTATAAGGGTACGTGTCATAGTTCAGTCTGGGGTCTTTCTCGATATAACTGTTTATGAGTTCCAGGGACTCCTTCATCATTCCTAAAGCGGAACAGGAGCTGAGATGTGATATCTGGAATCTCTTTCCTATCTTTGACTGTATATCTGCCATCTCTTCGATTGAATCGATGTTTCCAAGACAATCAGATCTGTAGTGAGCTGCAATGAGAAGTCTGTCATCATCACTGATGTTCGAAGCCTCGATTATCTCTTCTTCAGTGATCCCGGGATCATATTCGATGCCAAATGAAATGCCGCAGGCTCCGGCTTCGAGATCCTTCTTTATTGATTCATGGATAGACTTCCTCTGTTCCGGAGTAGACTTGTCTGAATGCCCAAGTCCAAGTTCAGTCCAGTAGTGGTTATATCCGGAAAGCATCATGTAGTTTATCGGTGAACCGCCCAGTTCCTCTATGGTATCCCTGAATTCTTTCACCGTCTGATAAAGAGTTCCGCAGTTTCCGCCTACTGCCATTGTAACTCCCTGTTTGAGCATCATGTCGGCTATGCAGAAATGCTTTCCTTCGTGGAAATCTTCCTCATGCATATGTATATCGATAAATCCGGGTGATACCACGCGGCCTTCTGCATCTATTACGTTTTCAGCTTCCGGTTCATCTGCTCCTATATACGCGATCTTGCCGTTTTCGATACCGATATTGCCCTTTACAAGAGCTTTTTTTGTATAATCAGGATATTTGCCGTTTTTGATCAGTATGTCTAACATCATATGCCTCCCTTGAATAAACAAAAAACTTTCCGAGGAAAGTTTTTTGCATTTAAATATTACTGATTGTTCTTTTCAAAATCAGCCTTCATCTGTGCGATCTTTTCCTCATCAGAGAATATCTTGGCGATGTCAAGCGCTATGAGCTTAGCTCCCAGCGCAATGGCCTCATGTGCTCTGTCTGTCTTGACAGCGTCAACGAATCCCTTGGTATGGATAGGGATGCCCCTGTCAACTATCTGGATAGTCGGATGGAACGCAGGACACTGGAAGGAAACGTTTCCGATATCGGATGAGCCGAAAAGCAGCTTAGGATCCGCATTCTCCTCGATGCCGAGTTCGTCGAACACTTCCCTTATACAGGCTACTCCCGTATCGTTAAGCACGAGGTTGTCATATGACTGTGCGGTGGGATACATATCCCAGGTGCAGCCCGTCATAAGGCAGGCACCGTCTGCCATTTTCTTTACCCTCTCGTTCAGCTTGTTCAGATACTTTCTGTCAGCAGCTCTTGTGTAAAGCTCATAGGAAGCTTCATCGGGAACCACGTTGGGAGCAGCTCCTCCGTTTCTGTAGATGCCGTGCATCCTTACGTCGGGTGTCACGTGCTGTCTCATACAGTCTACAGCGTGTACGAAGAGCTGTGCTGCGTTGAGAGCATTGATGCCTTCCCAGGGAGCCGCAGCACCGTGAGCTGCCTTGCCATGGAAATTGAACATATATGAGTCAAGTGCGAGAAGCGTGCAATATGGTTTGTTGCTGTCATCCAGGTGGACCATCATTGCAAAATCATATCCCTTGAACACACCTTGTTTGACCATGGTGCACTTGGCTCCGTCTTCCTCCTCATTAGGAGTTCCTATAACGTGAACGTCAGTATCGAGTTCATCCTGCAAGTCCTTCAGTGCAAGTCCGGCGAGGATGGAGATGGAAGCGGATACACAGTGTCCGCAGGCATGACCTATTTCAGGGAGAGCATCATACTCCGTGAGTATCGCTGCCTTGTACTTGTGGTCATCCGATCCGTACACTGCCTTGAAAGACGTTTCAATACCGGCAAAGGGATATTCCACTTCATAGCCATGTGACCTTAAGAGTTCAACCAGTTTCTGTGATGATCTGAATTCATGTGCCGATACTTCAGGATGATCAGCGAGATCGTCATTGCAAGCTATAAGCTCCTGGTGATTCTCCTCAACAGCCTTAAAGATCTTTTCTTTTAATGCTTCATAGTTTGCCATCTTCTTCCTCCATTTCTTTCCTCACTAGTTTTATCGTTATCATTGTATTCAAATGGTAAGCGTCATATGGATGTGCTGCTCTTAAGCCTTCCTCCCAGTAGAAGATATCATGTATATCTGATATCTCATCGTCCGAGAAGCCTTTTTTTATACACTTGACGATAAGCTCCCTTTCCCACTTTGCTTCATTTATATACTCTTCGAAATACTTGTCGTTATAGTATTCCGGAATAAACCCGTAGTGCATGGAAACGATCCTCTTCGCTCCCATGGCTGACATCCTTTCAGCCGTTTCAAATGACTGCCTGAAGGATTTCAGTACGGAAATATCCATCCTCCCCGGGCCTTCATACTGTCCTACGCTCTCGCTCAAAAACAGCACCTTCATGGGTTCTATCATGTAGGATGCCGAGCAGTCAGTATGCCCCTTTGCCTCATAGAAGACCGCTCTGATATCTCCAAGATCCGTCACATCGCCGTCTTTCAGAACTATATCGATCCTCAGGCCGTCTGTCGTGACAGGTCCTGAGTCCGCCCCATAAAGGTCCGCTGCATTATCACCAAGTTCTCTCATGGTCTTAAGCGCAGGTTCAGACGTGAATACCTTTACGGCTTTTTCTGCACCGCACACCTTGACTTCAGGCCATTCCTTAATCAGATAAGGCAGGGCTCCAATGTGATCGTAGTGGGTATGTGACATCAGCACATAATCGAGAGTCTTTCCCAAAGGATCCAGTATCTCGTGTATGTTGGAAATAAGTTCCCTGTTCCAGCATGCCATGCCGCAGTCAAAGAGAGCTGTCTTTTCGCTTCCGACTATGAGATATGACTCTCCTCCCTGTCCTCCGGTCACCCTATATATAGGTTCAGGGACATCGAACCTGTCGTATCCCTGAAAATTTTCGTAATATCCGTTATCTTTTGGTATTATCATAATCTAGGTCATTCGGCTTCGTCTTCATTCTGGGTCTTATACGCAAGGCTCCTGATCTCTTCACGGTTCTCCGTCAGGGTATCATTTATAGCCGTAAACGTGTGCTCCAGATTCGTATACATCTCACCGAAGTACTTCATGTTAAGTTCATCCATCTTCTGCTGCATTCCGTACAGCATACGGTCAACATAGTCATAGGTCTTCATCTTGAGGACCTTGGAATTTATCTTGGCGTCGTTGACTATGTCCTCGCCCTTCTTCATGGCGCGCCTTGTTATCTCATCGGAATCAACGAGAAAATCTGCCTGCTTCTTAGCTTCTCTAAGCATTCTCTCGTACTCGGACTTTCCTTCCATGAGTATTCTGTCACGCTCATCTATTATCCATTTTGCCTGCTGCATGTCGTCAGGAAGCGCCAGTCTGATATCCTTGATGATACCAAAGATGTCTTCTGTTTCCAGTACGATCTTATTTGTCAGAGGAACTGATGTAGCTCCCTCCAGCAGGTCTTCCAACTCATCGAGTAAGTCAAGAACTTTTGTCGTATCTTCCATTTTGATCCAGCTTCCTTTCGCACTATTTCAGATTTAATTTGGACCTCATGGTCTTCAGCACGTGGTCCGGTACAAGCATGGAGCCATCCCCTCCAAGTGAGATGACCTGCCTGGCCATGGTGGAACTGATGAAGGAATATTTAGCGTCCGCGATGATGTATACGGTCTCTGCCTTTCCTTCATAGAGATGTTTATGCAGCTGATCCATAGAATATTCATCGTCGAAATCGGCGGTGTTCCTGAGACCTCTTACCACTGCATTGAAACCGTTTCGGAGAACGAAATCAGCCAGAAGCCCCTCGCACTTATCAACAGTTACGTTGGGCATATCTTTGGTGACTTCCCTGATCATGTCCACTCTTTCTTCAAAGGTGAACATGGATTTCTTCTCCAGATTGACGGTCACACCTATGACAAGCTCATCAAAAATCCTCGACGCCCTCTCTATAATATCCAGATGTCCCAGAGTCATTGGGTCAAAGGATCCGGCATAAAGCGCTTTAGTATGCATGTCATACCTCCATAATCCCAATTATTTTACCATAATTATACATTTTTGTAAAGATTGCAATAAACAGAAAGGGTTATAGTGCCGTAATTTCTGTCCTTGAGTTTGGAAAAACCTTCAAGCTCTTCCGGGAATTCATCTTCCCTCTTGTGCTCAGCCACTATTATCCCGTCTTCTGAAAGAAGTTCCAGTTCCCTTATAAGCTCAAAACACCTTCCGTAAAGACCCTTTTTATACGGCGGATCGAGAATGAAAACGTCGACCTTGTCTCCGCTCTCCTTTATGCGCAAAAGACATTTTTCATAATCTCCTGCTACGAGTTCCGACCACTCCTCAGCCCTGCAGTTTGCGATATTCTGCTTGATGAGTTTGATGCTTTCCCTGTTGTTATCGCAGAACCAGCATTTTTCCGCTCCCCTTGAAAGAGCTTCCAGTCCTAGGTTTC
Source organism: uncultured Eubacteriales bacterium (assembly GCA_902780845.1). Taxonomy (GTDB): domain Bacteria; phylum Bacillota; class Clostridia; order Peptostreptococcales; family Anaerovoracaceae; genus RUG754. Next base: position 7,643 of record CACZGZ010000041.1, on the reverse strand, counting down.
CGGTGCCTGAAAACAGGTCCGCGCAAACAGAATCGTAGATCCTTTGCCCTATAATGCTGAACATCGCTTCCTTTACCTTTTCAGTAGTGGGCCTTATGTCATACCCCGTGGGCATCTCTATTTTTCTTCCTTTGAAGTCTCCGGTTATTATTCTCATATAATTTCCTTAAATGATCATCACAGGCTGAGGCTTATCCTGTCGCCGAACATCATCCTGATACGGTCTCTTAACTCCAGGTTCTCAGGTTCTGTCAGGCCGGGATCCCTGTCTATGATATCTTCAGCTATGACTCTTACTTTATTCAATATATCCACATTTTTGACAAGATCCGCCACTCCGAGTTCGGGTATGCCGTGCTGTCTGGTGCCGAAGATCTCGCCGGGGCCTCTTAATTTCAGGTCTTCCTCTGCTATAACGAAGCCATCAGTTGTGGATACCATGATGTTGTTTCTCTTCTCTGCGACCTCGCCCTTTGAACCGCTTACAAGTATGCAGTACGACTGGTCCTCTCCTCTTCCGACTCTTCCTCTCAGCTGATGAAGCTGCGCAAGTCCGAAGCGCTCACAGTTCTCTATGACCATCACGGTGGCGTTAGGGACGTCGATACCGACTTCTATGACTACGGTCGAGACGAGAACGTCTATATCTCCGTTTTTGAAGGAGAGCATCACCTCGTCCTTTTCCTTCGGTTTCATGCCGCCGTGTACAAGTCCTATCCTGAGTTCCGGATATCTGGGGACGAGTTCATCATATATCTCTTCAGCCGATCTTACCTTTATGGCGTCTGATTCCTCTATAAGGGGAGCTACGACGTAGGCCTGGCTTCCGGCCTTCACCTTGTCTCTTACGAAATCGTAGATCTTGTTTCTGGACTCCTCATATCTCAGGAAAGTCCTGATCGGTTTCCTTCCTTTCGGAAGCGTATCTATTACGGAGATATCAAGATCTCCGAAAAGTATCACCGCAAGTGTCCTGGGTATGGGCGTTGCCGTCATAACGAGAACGTTGGGGTCATTGCCTTTTCCCGTGAGAAGGTTCCTCTGCTCTACTCCGAATCTGTGCTGTTCGTCGGTCACCACGAGACCCAGATCGCAGAATTCCACGTCAGGCTGGATGATAGCATGAGTTCCTACAAGTATCTGTATCCTTCCTTCCTTAAGGTCTTCCAGAAGCTCCCTTCTTTCCCTGGCTTTCATGCTGCCGGAGAGTAGTTCGCAGCGCACTCCCAGAGGCTCAAAATCCTTCTTCAGAGTCTCTATATGCTGTCTTGCGAGTAACTCAGTAGGAGCCATCATAACAGCCTGATAACCGCATTTAACGGTCTTGAACATGGCAAGCTCCGCTACGACCGTCTTTCCGGAACCTACGTCTCCCTGGACCAGCCTGTTCATGGGTCTTGTATCCTCAAGATCAGCCTCTATCTCCTGAAAGGCTCTCTTCTGTCCTGACGTAAGTTCAAACTTCATATTGTTCAGGAATTCCTCAACGCCTGCTGAACTGTCGAGCTGTATGCCCTTCTGGAAAGACTTGACTCCTTTCTTGATATAGAAAAGACCCGTCTGAAGTATAAGCAGTTCTTCGAATATGAGCCTGTATCTTCCCTCGAGTACCTTTCTCTCTTCGGAAGGAAAATGTATATTGGTCACTGCATATGCCGGCGGACACAGATTGTTGTCATCCACGATCTCTGGAGGCAGCCATTCCCTTATGAGGCCATGGTAAGGCTGAGCCAGAAGCTGAAGGCTCCTCATCTGTCCCTGTGACAGTCCCTCTGTAAGAGGATATACAGGAAACAGTCCTCTTAAATCATCCTTATCGCCTGTTCTGTGGAATTCAGGATGGATCATCTGACGCCTGCCGTTATTGAGCGTGATCTTTCCATATAACGTGAGGGCCTGACCCGGGAAAAAATATCCGGCTATGTATTTTGCATTAAAAAATACCAGCTCAAGATTGCCGGTGGAGTCTTCCACCAGTACCTTGAGCGGTGCTCTTTTGTTGTATGGGCTCCCCTGGAGCTTTTTTGACACGACAATGACCTCCAGAAGCACGTCTGTGTTTTCCGGAGCGTTCATTATATATGAAACTGTCCTTCTGTCCTCGTATTTTCTCGGGAATGTGTAGATGAGATCCTTGACCGTCCTGATGTTCATCTTCTCCAGGATCTCGCTTCTCTTGCTTCCCACCCCTTTAAGGACCTGTACGCTGTCACTGAGATTCACTTAATGATCCTCGTTTTCTCATGATCCACCTTATGGGTCTTCCTTGCCTTTATCGCAATGATCTTCATCACCGCCCTGACCGGCTTCCCCAGTTTGATGGACCTGATGTTTTCCTCAAGATAATCCATGACCGTCATGGATGAAAAGATCATGCTGGTCCCGAATTTATGCACGACGTGAAACTCTACTCTGATCTCATCATCAGTCTCCTGAACGTCGATGCTTTTCCTCTCAAGGGCAAGGGTATCCCTGCCGTTTGTGAGAGCAAGCCCTTCTTTCACCAGTTTCTCAAAGACATTGTCTGATATTTTGATTTTTCCGTAATCGTTGATCTTTTCCATGCAACCATTATATCACATTATGAAAGCAAAGACATATTGAGAGTCATCTTTTCTTCAGAAAAGTCAGTCACGTTGAACAGGATCAGCACCTGATCGTATTCCCCGTCCAGAGCAAGGTCTTTTACGGATCCTCTGAAGTACCTGGGATCCACCATCGTGATCTCGCTGAAATCGTCAAGGATGAACGGCACGAAGGAATTGGCGTATGAATCCTTTACGATCAGCAGCTTAGGCTTGCGCCTGGTCTCTGTTCCGTTATTCCTTATATCCACCCTGTCGTAATTGCCGCCGAAGAACACTTCGTATTTATCCTTATTCTCCAGCCTGTCCATAAAGTAGATTGAATCATAGGTCTCACCGTCTATAGTGACGGTCACGTCTGTATCAAGGGACTCCACGGGTACGCAGATGCTGTCCCTTATGAGCTCGCTCAGAAGGACCTTAGAATAAAGAGTTCCCTTGAAATCGTCCGTAAGCTCCTCAGCAGTATATTCTTTTTCTTCAAGCTCAAGTGCGCTTCTGTAGATAGATGCACCCTTCATGGCTCCGTCATAATTCCAGTGATGGTCGGTCATATAGTAATAGCCGTCTTTATGCTCACCGTCAGGCATGAATTCTTCATCGAGCTTCACGTACATTTCGCCGAGGATGTCCGCAGCCAGCGAGAGTGCTTCCCCCTCATCGTAGTTGGTGCTTAAGTTCGCCTCATTCCTGTAGGAATACGCTGCAGTAGGCACCAGCATCACCCTCACCTGAGTGCCTGCTTCGGATACCTCATTATTGAGCTCCACGACCTGATCCAGGTTCGACTTGAATCTGGAAGCTCTGAAATCTGCCTGAGTCTTTCTTTCTATGAGCCTTCCGTCATCCAGGATATATACCCCGTTTATATCGTTATATCCTATGCTTTTCAATACGGATGATCTTATCTTTACCCAGTTGTCTCTTCCTATGATCTGATCCGACAGGTATTCCTCAAGTTTCTCCTGGTACTCGCCGCTCAAAATATCCTCTATGCTGAAAGACGGCGCCTGTGTCAGGAACCTGTTCTCGTTTTCTGATTTGTCCCTGTCGGGAAGGACTGCAGATCCTATTATCACTGCCAGCATCACGATCATCACCGCGAATGTGAGGAAGATATCCACGTGCCTTCCGCTCTGAGTCTTATTAAGTTGTCTGTTGTTTCTTTTTTCCTGCATGCTCTGACCTCACTAAAATCTGAAATACAGGAAAGGATTGTAACTTCCGCTCACAAGGAATGCTATGCTCATCAGAAGAAGTATGAGAAGCACGAAAGTCTCAGCCATATCCTTTGTGGTATAGAACATGAGATTCTTATCCAGTTTCTTTGAAATATATCCTGCGACGGGAAGCGACGCGATCACTGCGGCAGCCATCAGCACGGCCGCTGACTTCGCGTAGTACATCGTGAGCTCCGGTGATGATCCTCCCGCGCCGAACATGAGGGCTATATAATTGCCCAGAACGCTGAAGTCAGTGATATTGAATATGACCCATCCCAGTATTACAAAAAACATGGTATAGATGTGTCTTATAAATCCGAGTTTTGACGGTATCTTCTCAAGAATATTCAGAAGGAAGAGTTTTTCAGCTATGAGAAGCACCCCGTAGTATACGCCCCAGAGGACGAAGTTCCAGCTTGCTCCGTGCCAGAGACCGGTAAGAGCCCAGACTATCGCTATATTTATAAGCTGCCTGGGAAGTCCCTTTCTGTTTCCTCCGAGAGGAATGTACACGTATTCCTTAAACCATGAAGAGAGGCTCATGTGCCATCTTCTCCAGAATTCGGTGATGGATGCCGAGATGTAAGGATAATTGAAGTTTTCCAGATAGTCGAATCCGAGGATCTTTCCGAGGCCTATAGCCATATCAGAATATCCGCTGAAATCGAAGTATATCTGGAAGGTGAACGCTACCGCTCCTATCCAGCAAAGCGCAGCTCCCGGATCATCCCCCTGAGCGACCATCGCATATATCTCATCCCAGATCACTGCCATCTGATTTGCTATCAGTATCTTTTTGGAAAGGCCGATTATGAACCTTCTTATTCCGACTGAGATCCTTTCCTTGTCTGAGGTCCTCTTTTTCATCTGTTTCTCAACATCTGAATACCTGACTATCGGACCTGCAATGAGCTGAGGGAAAAGCGTGATGTATGCAGCGAGAACTATGAAATTCTTCTGTCCTTCCACCTTTCCTCTGTAAACGTCGATAACGTATGACATCGCCTGGAACGTGTAAAAGCTGATGCCTATCGGCAGGGCGATCTCCAGAAGATCGAAGTCAGCTCCTGTGATGCCGTTTACGGTATCGATCAGGAAATCAGTATATTTGAAAAATCCGAGAAGTCCGAGATTTACAGCCACATCGACAACAAGCATGGCTTTCGCCATGCTTTTGTTATTGCTGTTATTGTATTTGTCTATCATCAGTGCAAGCACATAGTTAGCGATGATCGATACGAACATTACGATGATGTACTTCGGCTCCCCCCAGCCGTAAAAAATAAGGCTGGCTATTAGAAGCGCCGTGTTTCTTGCCATAACAAAGCCTGCCGGTATAAGGAAATATACCAGCAGAGTCAAAGGCAGGAATGCAAACAAAAATACAGAACTTGAAAAAACCAATTGTTTCTCCTTAAGTTACGAGTCTCTGCCGAGTCTGAATGCCTTTTTATTCATTTCAAGGAATTTGGCAGGGACGGATTTTTCGATGGTCTCGATCCACTCTTCTTCGGAGAATCCGAAGTGCTTTGAAAGTCTTCCCATCAGTACGAGGTTGACGGCCTTGGAAGAGCCGGCCTCCTCTGCCAGCTGAAGCGCGTCGAAGGCGTCTATATCTATACCCATATCCTTCATCTTATCCGCAAGGGATACCGGGTATTCCGCCTTTCCCGCAACTACGGGCATGGGGTTTATTTCCTGAAGATTGCTTATGATCTTACCATCTTTTTTAAGATATTTTGCAGCTCTTGCTGCTTCGAGGATCTCAAAGCTTATGACGTAGTCAGCTTCGCCCTCGTCTATTATCGGGCTGTATACCTTTTCACCCACTCTTACGTATGTGAGCACGGAACCGCCCCTCTGGCTCATGCCGTGGACTTCGGATACCTTTACGTCGTATCCGTTCTCAAGGAAGATCTTTCCGAGGAGTTTGGATGCAAGAAGTGATCCCTGACCGCCTACTCCGACGATCATGATGTTGATGTTCTCCTTCATTTCTGAACCTCCTCTCCGTTATTTCCAAGAGCGCCGAACTTGCAGAGCTCAGTGCATACTCCGCAGCCTACGCAGAGAGTATGGTCTATCTCAACGCCTTTGTCCGTTACCATTATTGCAGGACAGCCTATCTTCATGCACATGCGGCATTTGATGCACTTATCCTGATCCGGAACGATCGCGGGTTTATGCTTGACGTACTTGAGAAGCGCGCACGGACGCCTTGAAATGATGACTGAAGGACAGGCCTTTCCGATCTCTTCCCTGATCACCTTCTCGGTCTCACTGAGATCATAAGGATCGACGACTCTAACGCTCGGTATGCCAACAGCAGTGCAGAGCGCTTCCAGGTCCACCTTAAGAGCGGGATCACCCTTCAGGTTCTTTCCTGTAGTGGGGTTCTCCTGATGTCCTGTCATTCCTGTGATGGAATTATCCAGGATTATAACGGTAGAATTCGAATCGTTATATGCGATATTCACGAGCCCTGTCATACCGGAGTGCATGAAAGTGGAATCTCCGATGACTGCAACTGTGTGACCCTCATTCTTTGAATCCGTGAAGGAAGAAGCCTTGTTGAATCCATGGATGCCGGATACAGATGCTCCCATGCATATGGTCGTATCTATGGCGTTGAGCGGTTCTATCGCACCCAGAGTATAGCAGCCTATGTCTCCGATGACGTTCAGTTTGAGTTTGGAAAGAATATAGAACAGTCCCCTGTGAGGGCAGCCTGCGCACATAACGGGAGGACGGTTCGGAATATCACTGAACGGATCTCCGTCACTTTCTTCAGGAAGCAGGCTGTCATCGCCGATAGCTTTGGCAAGACCTGTTCTTACAAGGTTCTGTGACAGTTCTCCCAGCTCGGAGAAGAATTCCTTTCCTGAGCATTCTATTCCCAGGGTCCTTACCATTCCTTCGATGAAACCGTCAAGTTCCTCTACAACTACGACCTTGGCGTGTCCTTCGCAGAAGGATCTTAAAAGGTCATCCGATACAGGCCAGATCAGTCCGAGCTTAAGAATGTCGAATCTGTCTCCGAGTACTTCCTTTACGTACTGATAGGATGTTGAATCCGTAATTACAGCAACGCTTCTGTCAGCTCCCTTTTCTATCCTGTTAAGGGGCGTGTCTTCGGAAAGTTTCTTAAGGTCTTCGGTTCTCTTCTCAACCAGGGGATGTCTCTTTTTAGCCATGCCCGGCATCATTATGTACTTGTCACCGTCCTTGACGTACGGTCTGGCTTCAGGCATCACTCTTTCAGACGGTTCTACCACGCTCTGAGAGTGGGATACCCTGGTGCACATCTTGAGTATCACAGGAGTGTCGAACTTCTCTGAGATCTCATATGCGATCTTCACGTACTCAATGGCCTCCGCAGAATCCGCAGGCTCGACCATGGGTATCTTGGATGCCCTTGCATAGTGTCTGGAATCCTGCTCGTTCTGAGAACTGTGCATGCCGGGGTCATCAGCTACGCCGATGATCATGCCTCCGTTTACACCTGTGTATGATATGGTGAAAAGCGGGTCTGCCGCAACATTAAGTCCTACGTGCTTCATTCCGCAGAAAGTTCTCTGTCCTGTAAGGCAGGCGCCGAAAGCTGATTCCATAGCCACCTTTTCATTCGGTGCCCATTCGGCATATATCTCATCGTATTTTGCTGCGAATTCCGTTATCTCCGTCGACGGAGTTCCAGGATAGCTGGAAACGAAGGTGCATCCTGCCTCGTAAAGTCCGCGGGCAGCAGCTTCATTTCCCAACATCAGTTTTTTCATAGTAATACTCCTTAAACAGTCTTACTGATATTTTACGACATTGTCTGTGCTTCCACAAG
>CACZGZ010000040.1 GCA_902780845.1 uncultured Eubacteriales bacterium | reverse complement strand
GTGATCCAGGGATACGCAAACATGCTGGACAGATGGGGGAAAGAGGATGAGGCCATACTTGACGAGTCTATAGCGGCTATAAAGAGCGAGTCAGACCATATGAACCATCTGGTGGAGCAGCTCCTGTTCCTGGCTAGGGGAGATGCCGGACGGAACACCATGACTTTCGAAGACGTATCGCTCAACGATATCATCAATGAGATCTATGAGGAATCGCTGATGATAGATGAGAAGCACATATACAGACTGGCCGTAAAGGACGAGAACGTGAGACTCAGTGCTGATCCGTCCATGATAAAGCAGGCCATGAGGATACTGGTGGACAATGCAGCCAAGTATACCAAGGAGGGTGATGAGATCATACTGTCCGTCGGATATATGGGCGGTACGGATGGTACGGACGGTAGTGCGCGAAAGCCGTATATCCAGGTCCAGGACAGCGGAATGGGAATGGCTGAGGTGGACGTGAAGCACATGTTTGAACGCTTCTACAGAGCGGACGACACCAGAAAAGTACAGGGTACAGGTCTGGGACTTTCAATAGCAAAGTGGATCGTTGACAGGCACAACGGTCATTTCGAGATATTATCCAGAAAGGATCTGGGAACCAGGATAAAGAGCGTATTCGATCAGACCGATCAGAATAAATAAAAAAGAGCCCTGCGCGTGCAGGGCTTATTTCATTTCCTTATCAGATTGACTGCTTTATATTTGTTCTCGATCACGATGTGCTGGACGCCTTTCTGGTATTCGCCGTCCAGTGACCAGTCGACAGCTTCGGGAATATCTATCTCGAAGCGGCTTGATTCGACGAAGGTGAGCATCGGCGTGGTGTCGTATTTTTGCTCGGCTACTGCTCTCACAAGGTCACCGATCTCAAGAACGTCAGTGGATGTCCTGAGGAGCAGAAGTTCGAAGAGACCGTCTGACATATCAACATCTTCGGGTTTCAGTTTAAGGACGCCTCCCATGGAGGTGGAATTCGAGATGGCTCCGAAGAGGTAGTCTCCTTCAAACTCATCTGTGTCAGTCTTTATCCTTGCGTGGATGGGTCTGATATCCGCTAGGGATGTGGCGCCTTCCAGGATGTAGGCCATATGGCCTAAAGCGTTCTTGACGTTCTGAGGCGTTTCATATGAGGCTTTGACAAAGGCCCCGAAGCTTGCCACGTAGGTGAAGACGCGGTCGTTGAAGAGACCGACGTCTATTCCTGCCGGTGTGCCGGTTGCGATATCTTCAGCGGCTTCTTTGATATCCTTGGAAAGGCCGAGGCCCTGAGCGAAGTCATTGGTCGATCCTGCGGGAATGTAGCCGATGGGGGTCTTAAGCCCGGACTCCACGTAGCCGGACACGACTTCGTTATATGTTCCGTCTCCGCCCATGACAACTACGAAGTTGTAGTCGGGTCCGAAGCGCTTGACGTAATAAGTGGCGTCGCCGCGCTTGAGGGTGGGGAGAGCAGTCACCAGAAAACTGTGACTGGTGAAGATCTCGGATACGTCTGATAGGTATCTGGCGGATTTCCTGGTGCCGGAGTTCGGATTGTATATCAAAAGAAGTTTTTCCATAAAACGATCATCTCCTGTATTACTTTAATTTATACTTATCACAAAAGATGAAATGAGTCAAGGAAGAGAAAATTGACAATATTGTTAAAAAACACTTGCAAAAAACTCTCATTTATGATAACTTAAGTAAGTGCCTTGAGCACCGAATAATATTTTGAATCAGACATAGAGGGTTGACCGAGTGGCTAAGGAGCCGCATTGGAAATGCGGTAAGGCGAAAGCCCCGCGGGTTCGAGTCCCGTGCCCTCTGCCAGTAAGAAAAAGAGCATACGCTTTAGCGTGTGCTCTTTTTCTATCCGGAAATGATAGGAGGCACGGGGCTCGGACCCGGGAGGGCGCGAGCGTAAGCTCGACAGTCCGGTGGACTGTCGAGCAGCGAGCGGGTCAAGCCGACTGAAAGAGGAGGCGCAGACAGGCGGATGCCATAAGGCATACGCGGGAGTCCCGTGCCCTCTGCCAGTAAGAAAGAACATCCGCTTCATGCGGGTGTTCTTTTTTTTTTGCTTGATACTGAAATATAACGATTTATGTGAGACACGCAAGAGAACGCTGTTAATGTCGCTTTTGCGTGAGATTCAGCCCTTTAAAAGGGGACTAAAAGGATATGGGTAATATTTTACATGAATTTGCGTTATTGTTTTCGGTTTTATTGCAGAAAACCTCACGTAAAACAGCCCTCTATGATGGCTGTATCCTTTTGAAGAAGATTTTTTGCTGTTGGATTCACGCAAAACACTCTTTTATGAGCGTTGCATACTTCCCGGGGGTATTTTGAGATATTGTTCCACCGCCGCTTCTTTTTAATTGTAGTGGTCATGTCAATGTGATATAATACCCTCGTGCGAAAAAAGCGCAAAGTAACCAAAGGAGAAATCGTATATGAAATTTTCGGAAATGCCATATGAGAGACCGGATAAGGAAGCTCTCATGAAGGAAATAGCTGAGCTTACTGAAGCTCTCAGGAACGCAAAGAACTATGAGGAAGCGAGAACGCTTTTCATTGAAAAGGATAAGATAGACAGGCGCGTACACACGATGTCCACGCTTTGCTACATACGCCATTCCATCGACACGAGGGATGAGTTCTATGACGGTGAGTCCGACTTCTGGAATGCTGCAGGCCCCGAGATCATGGAATACGATCAGCAGTGGACAAAAGCGCTTCTGGACTCACAGTTCAGAGGAGAACTTGAGAAGGAATTCGGAGAAGTCATCTTTAAAAATGCTGAACTGGAGCTTAAGACTTTCAAGCCTGAGATCATTCCTCTCCTTCAAAGGGAGAACGACCTTACGACGGAATATGAAAAGCTTCTTGCGAATTCAAAAATACCTTTCAGGGGCGAGACCCTGAATATTTCTCAGATAGGAAAGTATAAAAACGACGCTGATGACGAGACACGTCTCGAAGCCTGGAAGGCAGACGGACAGTGGTACAGGGACAATCAGGAAAAGCTGGATTCCATCTACGATGAACTCACTCATTTAAGAGATGAGATGGGAAGAAAGCTGGGCGGCGAGAACTATGTGGATATGGGCTACGCCAGAATGACCAGGAACTGCTACGACAAGAATGACGTTGAGAAGTTCAGAGAGGCCGTAGTGAAATATCTGGTGCCCATAGCAGACTCCATCTACCGCAAGCAGGCGGATCGTCTGGGTAAGACATATCCCATGAGCTTCGCTGATAACGCTCTGATGTTCAGATCAGGCAATCCCCGTCCTCAGGGGACACCGGATGAGATAATCCAGGCGGCTAAGAGTTTTTATGACTCACTTTCTCCCGAAACAAGCGAGTTCTTCAGATCCATGCTTGACGGAGAAATGATGGATCTTCTCGCCAAGGAAGGAAAAGAGGGAGGCGGTTACTGCGATACTCTTGAAGATTACGAGATGCCTTTCATCTTCGCAAACTTCAACGGAACAAGCGGTGACGTTGAGACGATGACACACGAGGCAGGCCATGCATTTGCATCATGGTATAACAGGAAGCGCGTTCCAATGAGCACCATCTGGCCCAGCCTTGAGGCATGCGAAGTGCACTCCATGTCCATGGAATTCTTCGGATGGAAGTCAGCTTCAGACTTCTTCGGACCTGATACCAGAAAGTTCCTTTACAGCCATCTGGCTACTTCAGTGACATTCATCCCTTACGGAACGATGGTGGATCATTTCCAGCACATAGTATTCGAGCATCCGGAACTTACTCCTGCTGAGAGACATGCAGAGTGGAAGAGACTTCTCGGTATCTACATGCCGTGGATGAAACTGGACGGAGAGATCCCGTTCTATTCAGAGGGCATGGGCTGGCAGAGACAGCATCACATCTACTCAAGTCCGTTCTACTACATAGACTACTGCCTCGCACAGACCGTGGCACTGGAATTCTGGGCCATGATCCAGGACGATTACGATAACGCCTGGAAGCACTATATGGCTTATACAGAACAGGGCGGATCAGAAGTGTTCACCAAGCTTCTTGAGAATGCAGGAATGGCAAGTCCCTTCGATCCCGAGACTTTGAAGGGCGTATGCGAGAAGGCAGGCAAGTGGCTGGACGACTACGACCTCACAGGCATTGAATAAAGGAAAGAAAAATGGCAAAGAGCCCCAAGAGAAAGGATTACCTGAAAGACTATAAGCAGGGCGAATCCGGAAAATATGAATACAGCGGGAAGTCGTACATCTACGACGGCACCCGGGAGGAGCGCAAAAAAGCATACGCGGCTGTGATCATAACAGCCGTGCTGCTCACCGCTTCCGTTATCGGCTCCGGAACGATAGACGCCGCGGGAATGGTGAACACGTTCTATGTCATCGTTCCTTACATCGGTGAGGTATGCGCGCTGTTCGCCATCTGGTGGAATCTGTCCAAACTTCTCATGGAAGGTGAGAAGGTGAGGGGATACATCTTCGAAAACGTGAACAACAAGATCCAGCCGGCCTGCATCATAATGGTATTTTTTGCGGTGCTGGGCCTTGCGATGTCCGTAGTATTCCAGATATCCGCCGGCTTTGAAGGTAAAATGCTGAAATGCATTCTGTATCTTCTGCTTAAGGCTCTCAATGCTATACTTGCATTTTTGATGAAAAAATATTATAATAACCTACAATGGAAGGTATTATAAGTACAATTCCAAAGGGAGTACTCCCTTTCTGATGTACAGGGTACATCAGAAGCAGTCTTATATTTGTTATTTTTTGGCAATTTAGCCAATGAATAAATTGACACTTTTTTAATTAAAAGGAGAGAAAGGAAATGAAAAAAACTCTTGCTATCATCCTCATCCTCTCAATGTGCATGTTTGCATTTGTAGGATGCGGCGGCAGTGCAGGATCTGATGAGAAACCGCTCGTTGTTGGTTACTCCAACTTCTCCAGCAAGTTCTCACCGTTCTTTGCAGAAACTGCTTATGACCAGGACGTTGCTACAATGACATCAGTCAGCCTTCTCACAACAGACCGTCAGGGTGCTGTAGTTGAAAAAGGTAAGACAGGTGAAGATCGTGAGTATAACGGAACAAGCTATCACTATGATGGACCCGCTGATCTTACGATCACAGAGAACGCAGACGGAACCGTAGATTACGATTTCGAACTTCGTGAGGATATGACATTCTCCGATGGATCAGCTCTTACAGCTGACGACGTAATCTTCTCAATGTACGTTCTTTCAGACCCTACATATGACGGTTCTTCCACATTCTTCGCACTTCCTATCGTAGGAATGGAAGAATATCGTTCCGGAATGGACACACTCGGCAACCTCATCGCTGCTGCAGGTCCTGACAACACAGACTTCACATTCTGGACAGAAGAACAGCAGACAGCATTCTGGGATGGCGCTAAGGCTGCTTCAGAAGCTATCGCTCAGGAGATCGTAGACTACTGCAAGGATGCAGGCTACAACGCTGCTGATGATCCCATCGAAGCATGTGCTGCTAACTGGGGATTCGAACTTCCTGAAGGCGCTACGATCGAAGATTTCGGTGCTACCATGATGGAAGCTTACGGAAATGACATCGCTTCCCTCGTAGCAACTGAGAACGCAGGAAGCTCCATCACAGACGTATTCCCTGACTGGGATCAGTTCACAGTCGGTGTTGAGACCGGCGCATCTGCTGCTAACATCTCCGGTATCGAAAAGACCGGTGACTACAGCTTAAGAGTTAAGCTGTCACAGGTTGACGCTACAGCTATCTATCAGCTCGGCGTTACTATTGCACCTCTTGCATACTACGGCGATCCCGAAAAGTATGACTATGAGAACAACCAGTTCGGATTTGACAAAGGTGACCTTTCCGCAGTTCGTGCCAAGACAACAGAACCTATGGGAGCAGGCCCTTACAAGTTCATCAAGTTCGAAAACGGTGTAGTTTCCTTCGAAGCTAACGACAGCTACTATCTTGGAGCTCCCAAGACAAAGTACATCAACTTCCTTGAATCACAGGATCAGGATAAGCTGAACGGCGTTATCACCGGAACCATCGATATCACAGATCCTTCATATTCACAGGATACAGCCAAGGCTATCTCCGCTGAGAACTCCAACGGAGAAGTTACAGGCGACAAGATCACCACAGATACTGTTGACAACCTTGGATATGGTTACCTCGGAATCAGCGCTAAGGCTGTAAACGTAGGCGGAGAGCTCGGATCCGAAGCTTCCAAGGACCTTCGTAAGGCTCTTGCTACAGTATTCGCACTTTACAGAGACGTAACAGTTGACTCCTACTATGGAGAAGCTGCTTCCGTCATCAACTATCCTATTTCCAACACATCCTGGGCTGCTCCTCAGGCAACTGACGCAGATTATGCTATCGCATTCTCCAAGGACGTAAACGGAAACGACATCTACACATCAGACATGGATGACGCTGCTAAGGAAGAAGCTGCTCTTAATGCTGCACTCGGATACTTCGAGGCTGCAGGCTACACAGTTTCCGACGGCAAGCTCACAGCTGCTCCCGACGGAGCTAAGCTTGAATATGAAGTATGGATCCCTGCAGACGGTTCCGGCGACCACCCTTCATTCATGATGCTGAACCTTGCATCTGATGCTCTTAAGAAGATCGGATTCAACCTTGTAGTTAAGGACCTTGCAAACTCTTCAGACCTCTGGACAGGTATCGAAGCTGACCAGGTTCCTATGTGGTGTGCTGCATGGGGCGCAACACCTGACCCCGATATGTATCAGGTATACTACAGCGGCGTTGAATCAGGCGCTGCACCGGGCGGTTCAAACTATATGTATGACATCGCTGATCCCGAACTTGACAAGCTCATCATGGACGCTCGTGCAAGCTTAGACCAGTCCTACAGAAAGACTGTTTACAAGGCTTGCCTCGACATCATCGTTGACTGGGCAGTTGAAGTTCCTGTATATCAGAGACAGAATGCTATCATCTTCTCAACAGAGAGAGTTAACATGGATACCGTAACTCCTGACATCACAACTTACTATGGATGGATGGCAGAGATCCAGAATCTTGAGCTTGCTCAGTAATATTCCGGTAAAGGTACTCTGAAATCTCGGATAACAGAGAGGCAGGCAGGGGCTCCCCCTGTCTGCCTCTTAGAATTATTTAAAGAGGAGCTGATACAGTGCGTAAATATATCATTAAAAGACTCATACAGTCACTGATCATTCTTTTCTTCGTAGCCTTCATCATCTATGCGCTGATGAGATGTCTTCCCACCTCATACGTTGAGGCTATGGCAAGACAGAAATCCATGCAGCCCGGTTCCAAGAGTTACGAGGAATGGCTGGCACAGCTTTCCGCCATGTATAACATGGACGGAGGCATAGTGACAGGATTCTTCCAGTGGCTCGGACAGATGCTTAAAGGCGAGTTCGGAGACAGCTGGAAATGGACAGTGCCTGTTCTCGAAAAATTCCATGATACTGTCTGGCTTTCATTTGTTATGGGATTCATATCCTTTGTACTTGAGATCATTATCGCTATTCCTCTGGGAGTAATAGCAGCCACCAAACAGTATTCCAAGACAGACTATGCTATCTCAGTCATAGCATTAGCGGGAATATCTTTACCGACATTCTTCTTTGCGTCACTTCTCAAACTGGTATTCTCAGTAAAACTCGGATGGTTCGACCTGTACGGCCTTGTCGGACGCAGTTATGACCTGCTTTCGCCGATGGGGCAGCTTATGGATAAGGCGCATCACCTGGTGCTTCCGATCGTAACCCTTGTTGTTATCAGCATGGGTAGTTTGATGCGTTATACACGAACCAACATGCTGGAAGTCCTGAGTGCAGATTACATCAGGACAGCCAGAGCCAAAGGCCTTTCAGAGAGGAAGGTCATCTATCATCATGCATTCAGGAACACTTTGATACCTATAGTTACTATCGTAGGAGGATCACTTCCGGGACTGTTTTCAGGAGCCCTTATCACAGAGACCCTGTTCGGTATACCCGGAATAGGTTTCGCTTCATACCAGTCAATGGTATCCGGCGATATTCCGTTCTCCATGTTCTTCATGGTGTTCACAGCTATATTGACACTTCTCGGCAATCTTATCGCGGATATTCTCTATGCGGTAGTTGACCCGAGAGTAAGGATCGCTTAAGGGAGGGGCAGGATCATGAGTGAAAAAGAATTAAAGAAATCCGCCCAGACCGCAGGCGAAAACAATACTAAGGAAACAGAAAACTATTCTCTTAACGACGACAGACGTGTCAAGGTGCTTTCACCCGGAGCTCTGGTCGCCAAGAGATTCTTCAGAAACAGACTTGCCGTAACAGGTATGGTCATTCTGATATTCATGTTCTTATTCTCCTTCTTGGGAGGAGTACTGAGCCCTTACGGACAGGACCAGAAATTCTACAGATACGACGTTCAGGAGTAGGATTACGCAGGTATCCTTCATAATGAAGAACTGAGATTCGTATCCAATGATTCCACCAGGTTCAAGAGCTCCGTCCAGGCACAGGCTTTCCTCAACATCCAGAGAGGAAACAACACCTTCTCCTACGACGGGAATAACTACACCATCGAAAAATTAGGCGATGACTTCTATGCATTCCGCTGCTACGGCGATCTGGTAGGCCTTGCCACCAAGGAACTGGTAAATTCATCGGATAATTCCAGCCTTTCATTTGATATGACATATGACGCCCTTCTTGCCAATGCCAAGAAGGAGAAGTCGTTCACATCTGAGGGTGTAACTTACAACCTCGGTGAAGACGGAGTTGTTGTTGATGCTTCAGGAAATGAAGTCGCATATGTCAGCGAATATATCGTACGTCCAATCATGAACGACGTGTTCTTTACACGTGAATTCAAGGATCAGCTGATCGAGGCTGTTGAGGCAGGTCAGGAGTCCTTCCAGTTCAAGGGAGAAGACGGAGTCGATGCTGAATACATACTGAAGTACAACCCCGCCAACAAGCAGTGGGACGTAAGGCAGAAGATAGAGACCAGAGTATTCGATACCTATTCAGCTCCTTCCAAGGAACACTGGCTGGGTACTGACAGAAACGGTATGGACATGCTGACACGTCTTATGTACGGCGGACGTATCTCCCTTATCATCGGTTTCGTAGCTGTAGCTATCGAATCCGTTATCGGAGTTATCATGGGCGGTATCGCAGGTTACTTCGGCGGCTGGGTTGACGGTCTCATCATGAGATTGGTAGATATCTTCTACTGCATCCCTTCGATGCCTCTGTTCATCATCCTTGGTGCTGCAATGGACGCTGACAACGTTCCGGCCATGACCAGAATGATGTACCTGATGCTTATCCTGGGCTTCCTGGGATGGGCCGGTACAGCTCGTCTGGTAAGAGGCCAGATCCTGTCGCTCCGTGAGCAGGAATTCATGACGGCAACCGAAGCAACGGGTATCGCTGTCAGAAGAAGGATCATGAAACATCTTATCCCCAACGTAATGCCTCAGCTCATCGTAGTAATGACCATGGGTCTGGGCGGCACGATCATCACCGAGGCGACCCTGTCATTCCTGGGTCTGGGAGTTCGTTTCCCGTTTGCTTCCTGGGGTAATATCATCAACGACGTAAACGATACCTTCGTACTTACAAACTACTGGTTTATCTGGATCCCTGCAGGTATCCTCCTCCTCGCCACAGTACTGGCTTTCAATATCGTAGGCGACGGTCTGAGAGATGCCTTTGACCCTAAGATGAAACGTTAAGGAGGAAAGAATATGGCAAAGAAACACAATGATGGCTATCTTTCCGCCAAGGAATCACGCAGGATCTCTAAGCAGAACAGAAAGATAACCAATGAATTCGAAAAGAAGTATAAGAGAAAGAACGTTCCCGAATCCGAATATCTCACCAAGATGAAGGATCCCGAAAACGTTCTTGAAATAGAAGATCTCCACACATATTTCTTTACTGATGTGGGAACTTCCAAGGCTGTTGACGGCGTTACCTTCGAGATACCTCAGGGCAAGACCGTCGGCGTAGTAGGAGAATCCGGCTGCGGCAAGTCCGTTACCAGTTTATCCGTAATGCAGCTCCTTCAGCGTCCTCAGGGACAGATAGTTGAGGGAAGCATCAGGCTGAACATGGGAGACGGAAAGGCCTATGAGATCAAGGATACTCCTATCGAAGCAATGCAGCATATAAGAGGAAACTATGTTTCCATGATCTTCCAGGAACCCATGACTTCCCTTAACCCGGTATTCCGTATCGGTGATCAGGTGGACGAGGTAATCGAGCTCCACGACGGTAAGGGAATGACCAAGGAAGATATCAAGGCAAGGACCATCGAGATGCTGGAACTTGTAGGTATAGCAAACTCCGAGGGCGTTTACAAAATGTTCCCTCACGAGCTTTCCGGCGGTATGAGACAGCGTGTAATGATCGCTATGGCGCTTGCATGCAATCCTAAACTGATCATCGCTGACGAGCCTACAACAGCTCTTGACGTAACCATTCAGGCTCAGATCCTCGATCTGTTCAGAAGCCTTAAAGACAGGATCAATTCATCCATCATGATCATCACCCATGACCTGGGAGTTATCGCTGAGATGGCTGATTACGTAGTAGTAATGTACGCAGGCCGTGTTGTTGAAAAAGGAACTGCTCAGGAGATATTCGCTAATCCCGCACATCCTTACACCATAGGTCTTATGGCATCCAAGCCCGTAGTAGGAAAGAAAGTAGACAAGCTCTATTCCATCCCGGGCAAGGTACCTAACCCCATCAACATGCCGAACTACTGCTATTTCAGAGACCGCTGTGAGATGAGGGCAGGGGAGATCTGCGATGGAGAATATCCTTGCGAGATCAGCCTTTCACCTACTCACAAGGTAAGCTGCTACCGCTACTATGAAGGAATGAAGGGAGGTAACGAGAATGAGTAAAGATAATAAACTTGTTTTTAATGATTTTACTCCGATCGAACCGGACCCGCAGTATATCCTTCAGGTAAACGCTTTGAGAAAGTGGTTCCCCATAAAGGACGGCATGATCCAGAAGGTAGTGGGACACGTCAAGGCGGTTGACGGCGTTACCTTCAATCTTAAGCGCGGAACCACCATGGGCCTCGTAGGAGAGTCCGGCTGCGGCAAGACCACCACCGGACGTACTATCCTGAGACTCTCCGGTGAGAAGACCGGAGGTCAGGTGCTCTTCAACGGAAGAGAGGTGTATGATCTCAACAAGAAGGAGATGCACGATCTGAGAACTCAGATGCAGATCATCTTCCAGGATCCCTTCTCATCGCTTTCACCGAGAATGCCCGTAGGCGAGATCATCGGTGAGGCTGTAAGAGAGCACAACCTCGTTCCAAAGGCTGAATACAATGACTATATTGATCAGATCATGGACGAGTGCGGACTTCAGCCCTTCCATAAGGACCGTTATCCACACGAGTTCTCCGGCGGACAGAGACAGCGTATCTGCATCGCAAGAGCTCTGGCATTGAACCCGGAATTCATCGTTTGCGACGAGCCTGTATCCGCTCTGGACGTATCCATCCAGGCACAGATCATCAACCTTCTGAATGAGCTTCAGGATGAACATAACCTTTCATATCTGTTCATCTCCCATGACCTTTCAGTCGTAGAGCACATCTCAGATTCCGTAGGTGTTATGTATCTGGGAAATCTTGTGGAATACGGCGATACAGAGGATATCTTCAGAAATCCTCTGCACCCTTACACCAAGGCGCTGTTCTCAGCTATCCCTGTTCCTGACCCTACGGTCAAGATGAAGAGGATAGTCCTTGAAGGATCCATTCCTTCACCGGCAAATCCGCCCGCAGGATGTAAGTTCCACACCAGATGCGCACAGTGCATGGACATCTGCAAGACTGTGGCTCCCGAACAGAAGGAGATCGAAAAGGATCACTTCGTAGTATGCCACCTTTACGATGACGTTAAGGCTTACGTTGACGAGACTCTCGCAAAAGAAGAGCCCGCAGAAGCAAAGCCTGAAGCTTAACATCGCAATATGAGACTTATGAGGGCCCTGAACAGGGCCCTCTGAAGTAATTAAAACATTTGGAGTATCAGACATGGCCATTAACAAAAAACAGTACGATGATGATGACGGCCGCGTTATAGCGGACATGAGCGACGTAGGCAGGCAGCCCCTTCTTATCCCCAGATTCGATCACCTTCATAAGAGCGAGAGAAGAGACATGGGCAGGGAAGAGGAGACTGAAAAACGCCCGGAGTACGAAGTTCAGTATACAAGTGAAGAGAGAAGAGCCATGATCGGCGGAACTCTGGCGGCAGCCCTCCTGATAGGCGGAGTATTCATAGTCTGCATAGGGCTTCTGATATTCCTTATGACAAGGATCGGCTAAAAACAAGACCCCGCATTCAGCGGAGTCTTTTATATTGCTCGGATCATTTTTTGAAGGCCACTCCTGTGATGAAAGCTATATCTCTTTCAAGGTCATCGGTGACCCTTATATTATATACGCCTGAGGTACGGCCGTCCTTTATGCAGACCGCGTGTGCGTAGAGTTTGCTGCCGCGGCTTCCCGAGAGGAAGTTGACGCTCATCTGCTGTGCGACAGATGGACTGTGGACGCTGTTACAGGCAGCAGCGAAAGCGAGGTCTGCAAGGGTGAAGATCACGCCTCCCATGATGCCTCCCTGGGCGTTTCTGTGTCCGTCGGTCAAGGTGACTGAAGCCTTGGCCCAGTCGTCACCGATCTCATCGAGGGTGATGCCGTTTTCTGTGGCGAAACGGTCCTTCATGAAAAATTGTTTTGCTTCTTCAAGATTTTTGAATGTACTCATAACTAGCCGGTCCTTTCCTGAAAATATGTATGGATTATATCACTTTATCGATATAAATGCAAAAAAAAGACTGCCGCAGGGGCAGCCTTTTTATTTTCAGGTTTAGTTTCCTGTAGGCATGTAAGGTCTCAGAACTGATGCAACTGCGGATACAGGCATAGTCTGGATCCATACTTTACCGGGACCTGTAAGGAGCGTATTGAAAAGTCCTTCGCCTCCGAAGAGTGCGTTCTTAACTCCGGGCACCGATTTGATCTCCATATTGACGGAAGGCTCATAAGCAGCGACGTTTCCGGTATCTACAACGATACTCTGACCGGGCTTGAGCTCATAGGTCACTACATGTCCGTCGAATTCGGCGAATGCTATGCCGTTACCTGAAACTCTCTGAAGGATGAAGCCCTCGCCGCCGAAGAGGCCTGCGCCGATCTTCTTATTGAACTGAACGGAAAGCTGTACGCCCATCTCACCTGCAAGGAAAGCACGCTTCTGGAAGATCATTTCCTTTCCGGGTCCTATCTCAAAGGGAACGACTGAACCGGGGAAGCTGGAAGCGAATGCGATCATTCCTTCGCCGCCCTGTGCAGTGTAGATGTTCTGGAAGATCTTTTCTCCTGCGAACATTCTTCCGAGTGCTTTTCCAAGTCCGCCGTTGGATGTGGTCTCCATCTTCATGTTGGGGGACATCCACGCCATGGCACCGCCTTCATTGAACATCGATTCGTTATTGTCGAGATGGCAGATAACTACCGGAAGGCTGTCGCCTATAATTTCGTATTTCATAATCCTTAAATCCTCCTGATCATATTAACTATATCTAACAGTTATATTATAAATCCCATTTGTTATCGATACAACAAAATAATTCATTTACAGTAATATTATTCACCTTTTTTACACATTTTATCTGGGTGCTGTGATATAATCAATTGTTACAAAAAACAGAGAGAGGCAAAAGACTTGTTAAAGAAACTTGCAAAACACGTGAGGGGATACAGGGCGCTGGCGGTTATGACGCCTATACTGGTAGTTCTGGAATCCCTTCTGGAAATACTGATACCGTTTATCATGGCGGATCTGATAGACAAGGGGATCTACGGCGGAAATATGTCCGAGATCACGAAGTACGGGCTCATCCTTATAGGAATGGCCTTTGTTTCCCTTGCCTTCGGAGTTGCGGCGGGAGTTACGGCTCCTTTTGCATCTTC
>CACZGZ010000039.1 GCA_902780845.1 uncultured Eubacteriales bacterium | reverse complement strand
TGCGCGTAAAAACCGGGGACCTGTTACGCGCAAAAAATCCATTTCCTGAAAAGTGCGCGTAAACGGGCAAAAAAATTACGCGCATTATTTGAATTTTGCAAATAGTACGCGTAAATGATGATTCGGATAATGGTTTGCCAAATATTTCTGTATATTTCAAACTATCTTTTGCTCAGTATCCTCTCCAGCAGCTGGTCGTAGACGGGTTCGCCGCCGAGGACTTCGGCTGTCAGATAGCTGACCAGGGCCACCAGTGATAAAGGCAGCAGGCTGGACAGGGTCCCTGTCATTTCTGAGATCAGGATGATGCCGGTAAGGGGGGCGCGGACGATGGCTGCGAAGAGGCCTGCCATGCCGAGGACAACGTAAAAGGCTTCGTTTCCTATGGGGAGTCCCACAAGGGGGCTCACCACGGAGGTGAAGGCTCCGCCTGCCAGGGCGCCGAGCACCAGAAGGGGCAGGAAGATGCCGCCGGGGGCGCCTGTTCCGAAGCTGTATACCGAATAGATGAACCTCACCGCAAGGAGAAGCACGATAGCCTCTGCTGAATAGAGGCCGAAGCCTGTCTCTTCCACCAGGCTGTGGCCCGAGCCAAGGCATTCGGGGTAGAGTTTAGCCATCACTACCACCA
The DNA here is from genome assembly GCA_902780845.1 of uncultured Eubacteriales bacterium. Classification (GTDB taxonomy): domain Bacteria; phylum Bacillota; class Clostridia; order Peptostreptococcales; family Anaerovoracaceae; genus RUG754. Next base: position 13,935 of record CACZGZ010000039.1, on the reverse strand, counting down.
TAATGCAGGCGATAAGGGCCTTGAGCCATGCGGGCTTTATCTTGCCCTGAAGATCCTGCGAAAGGGCGATGGCTTTGTTGTAAAGAACTCCTATAGCGCCCAGAAGAACGCCCAGGATAAGGATCATCCAGTAATCGTTAAGCGTCGGCTTGCTGAGGGCGAATACGGTGAATACGGGGTCAAGCCCGAAGATGAAGGAGGCCACGTACTCTGAAGTCACGGCGGCCGCCATAGTTGACAGAAGAACCTTGGGATCGAAGTCCTTTCTCAGCTCTTCCAGGACGAAGACCACTCCCGCGAGGGGAGCACCGAAGGCTGCTGCAAGCCCTGCTCCTGAACCTGCCGAGATCAGCATGCGCTCCTCGGATTTCAGGCGGCCCGAGAACCTCGAGAAGCCTTTTCCAACCATGCCTCCAAGCTGGATGCTGGGACCTTCGCGGCCCAGAGCCAGACCTGAGCCGATGGCCATGATGCCTCCGAAGAATTTGAGCAAAAGCACCCGCAGCCAGTTGGTGTGGATCTTTCCCATAAGCTCGCCTTTGATCTGAGGGATGCCGGAACCTGATATGTAAGGCTCTTTATAGACGAAGTACGATACCAGGAAAGCGAAGACTCCCAGGAGCACAAAGCCTATCCACTGATGTTCAGAAAACCATGCCAGGGGAGATCCGGATTCCGCATCCGTGAGACCTACGATGAGGTTTCTCAGAACGTCCAGCTGGCTCAGGGAGTATCTGAAAAGGGAGATCACGACTCCCACCAGAAGTCCCACCATGATGCCCTCGAGGATTATCCGGTATTTTAAATTGCCGAGAGCCCTGATGGCCCCCGGCATGTTGTTCGTGTTTATTCTTTTGAGTTTACGTGATTTGTAGCTCATCTGTACCTTTTCTGTATCCCGGGGAATATCCGCAGGATAACGCAAAACATCCTCATCTGAAGGATCCGTCTTATCTCACGTATACTTTGGGAAGTCTCTGTCCGAAAGCACAGGTGATCTCGTAGTTGATGGTTCCTGTCATCTCTGCGATGTAGTCAGCGGAAACGGTGTTTACTCCGTCGGAACCCATAACGATTACTTCGTCTCCAACGTGTACTTCGGGAACGTCAGTTACGTCTACCATGCACTGGTCCATGCAGATGTTGCCCGCGATAGGGCAAACGACTCCGTTTACGATGACTTTGCCGTACTTGGAATAAGGACGGGGATATCCGTCAGCGTATCCGAGAGCAAGGGTAGCGATCTTGGAAGGACGCTCGGAGATGAATTTGCGGCCGTAGCCTACGGAGAAGCCTACGCCTACTTCCTTCAGGTGTACGATGTTAGCCTTGACGGACATGACCGGCTTGAGATCGAGCTCGTTCCTGTCTACTTCGTTTGAAGGATAGAGTCCGTAAAGGATGATTCCTGCACGGCATGCATCGAAGTGAACTGTAGGAAGTTCCATGATGGATGCTGAGTTTGCAAGGGTCTTGATGGGAAGTCTGATGCCTGCTGCGAGGATAGCGTCGCAGAGCTTGTTGAACTTCTCTTCCTGACCGTGTGAATATGTTTTGTCATATGCGTCTGCTGTGGACATGTGTGAGAAGATACCCATGATCTTGGTGTTGGGAAGTTCATTGATCTTCTTGATGTCGGCGAGAGCGGTGGGGATGTCGTCAGCCTGATAGCCGATCCTGCCCATTCCGGTATCTGCTGCGATTATGACCTTGCAGACCTTGCCCTGACGGTGTGCTTCCTCGTCGAAAGCCCTGACGTTCTCGGAATCGCAGACTGCAGGGATGATGTCGTATTTAACAACGGTATCTGCATACATGTCGGGAACCAGACCCAGCATGATGATGTCTTCCTTGAATCCGGCCTCTCTTAAAGTAATGGCCTCCTGAAGAGTAGCGATAGCAAAGATCTCGCAGCCCTTCTTCTGAAGGATCTGTGCGTACTTGACGGCGCCGTGGCCGTAAGCGTCAGCCTTGATAACTCCGATGAGTTTGGAGTCACCGATCTTTTCTTTGATACGATCGATATTGTATTCGAGGTCGGTAAGGTTTATTTCTGCCCATACGGGTCTTAAAGCTTCTTTGAACATGGATGCGTCTCCTTTTAAAACAAAATAAAAAATCCTTAAATATTATATTCTCTTGCTCCCCTAAATTCAAGGGCTTATGCAAAAAACATAAGCCCCGTGATACGTTATATATTCTTACTGTTTTATAGGGATGTCTGCCTTGAAGGTGACCTTTCCGTCACCGCATTCCACGCCGATCTTTCCGCCGTGAGCCTGGGTGATGGCCTTGGCTATGGCAAGTCCCAGTCCATAGTGGTTTCCGCCGTCCTCTGTCCTTGCCTCATCCACGCGGTAGAACCTTTCGAAGATGAGAGCCTGCTTGTCGGAAGGGATCTCTTTTCCCGAGTTGGTCACCCTGAGGTGAGCGGTCTTTCCTTCTGAAGTGAGGCTGAGGGTGACCTCGTTTCCGCCCTCGGAATGGGAGATGGCGTTGTCTATCAGGATCGCGGTCAGCTGTTTCAGCTGGGTGGGATTGCCCTTTGTTATGATACCATCCTTCACATCGGTCCCGATCATCAGGCCCTGTTCAAAGGCAATGCTTTCGAAGGGAAGGGATTCCCCGATCACCAGATTAGAAAGGTCGACGGTCTCTTCCTGAAGAGTTCCGTTCTCCGCTCTCGAAAGATCCAGAAGGTCTTTCACCAGAGTGCTCATGCGCTGGTTTTCATACTGGATGTTATCCAGCCACTGATTGCTTCCTATCTCCTTTGAAAGGAGCTCGCAGTTTGCGCTCATCACGGCCAGCGGAGTCTTGAGCTCGTGGCCTGCGTCGGAGACGAACTGCTTCTGGCGCTTGTCGTTCTCTTCCAGAGGAGCGATTATCTTCTTCGAAAGAAGCAGGGCCAGAAGGAAGACCACGACTACAGAGATGCCGAAGGAAATGAGGGTGTTCTTGATGAGGGTCGACATGCTGTCCCTTACGACGGAGTTATCCATGAATGAGACCAGAGTATAGTCGTCCTTGTCGTCCACCAGATAGATCAGGCCGTCTTCGGTGCCTTTTTCAGAGCCGTCCTCAAGGATATCCAAAGCCATTTCGGTGAGAGCTTCATCATCGAAGAGGTCTCCGTTTCCGGAGTCTATTGCCAGGACTTCGCCCGAATCAGAGAGAGCCACGAAATAGAAGGTGGAAAGCTCAAAGGCATGTTTGTCCCTCCTGTCAAACTCCCCGGGTCTGGTGCCGGGCGCGATATCGCCATCCTGGCTGTACTCATCTTCATCATACTCATCAGCGTCGATGTAGTCATCGCCATCGTCCCCAAAAATGAAATAGCCGTTTCTTCCCGGAGGGCCGCTTTGCTGCATCTCTCCTTCAGGCGGCGTGGTGGCTTCCATAAGTTCGAATCTTTCGTTGAATTGCTCCAGAAGTTCTTTGTTCCGGGTCTGTATTTCGTGGTAACTGGAAGCGTAGATCACGCCTATGGCGATCAGAAGGAACATGAGAAGGGCTGCCATTATGGCGCCGATTATCCTTATCCTTGTACGCTTAAACATCTTCGCACCTCAGTTCATAGCCTATGCCGCGGACTGCTTTTATCTGTGTCCTGGCGTGTATGAAGGCGAGTTTTTTTCTGGTGAAGGACATGTACACCTCTACGTTATTGTACTCGGCTTCGTTATCGTATCCCCAGATCTTGAGAGCGAGCTGCTCCCTGGTGAGGATGTTTCCCTTGTTTGCTATCATGTATTCAAGAATGCGGAATTCTTTGTCGCTCAGCCTGATGCTCTGGCCGTTTTCTGAAGAGGTCAGGGTGGCGGAGTTGGTGTTCAGCGTGATATCGCCGAATGAAAGGATCCCGTCCTGCGCGTCATAGTTTCTTCTCAAAAGCGCCCTGATCCTGGCCAGCAGTTCCTTTGCCATGAAGGGTTTGGTGAGGTAGTCGTCAGCGCCTGAATCCAGGCCCTCCACCTTGTCGTCCACTTCACCCTTGGCGGTGAGCATGAGGATGGGGGCTTTGATACCCTTCGCGCGGGCGTTTTTTGCGACCTGGAAGCCGTTCATCCCGGGCATCATCACGTCGAGGATGATCATGTCGTACACGTCTCCTTCTATGGCGTCCAGTGCGGACAGCCCGTCCTCAAAGTGATCCACTTCGTAGTTTTCCTGCTTCAGGAGCTCCTTGAGAGCCTGAGCCATTCTTCTTTCGTCTTCTGCAAGTAAAATCTTCATATTTATTACCTCTTGAATGGAATTATACCATAAAAGATTGAAACAAGGTTGAAAAATACGTTTATTATTGAGTTTATATCCATGCGGTGGTAGAATATTTGAAAATCAAAGAATTTCAGGCATCCTTCGGGAGGACAATATGTACAGGGAAATATCAAAGCTGGTCATGTTCCGGAATTTCGGAGAGGGCAGCATACTGAATAATGTTTGTGAGATAGTGAGAGAGGCAGAGGCGCTTCAGAACACTTCCGGAAGCTATAAAGGGACGAAGCTGGACGGGCTTGTACTCAGGGCTTACGGTGAAGTGAGAAGACTGCTTGATCTGGGCACGGATTATGGATTCGACAAAAATCTGTGGAGGGATTATCTTACATTTCTTCTGATCACCAATGAAAATCCCTTCACCCTTACCTGTGAGAAGGTGGGTGCAAGCGACGGATCTGTGAACGGTTTCGCCAAGTCGGATTTCGGCATCTTTCTGAAACTCATGCATTATGACTTCGGCCCGCTGGAGGAGTATCTGGAGATCGACTGTTTTTCGGTGATCACGAATTACCATTCCATCCCCAAGAAAAAGCAGATGTATAACCTTAACGTCAGCGAGAAGGTGAGGGATATAAGCGACAGGCTGGCCGCCCTTGATATCGAGGATAAGGACGGTGCCTTCGACATCCTGACCGGCTTCTACAAGCAGTACGGCGTAGGCATGTTCGGTCTGAACAGGGCCTTCAGGATAAAGCATGAAGAGGGAGAGGACCTGGAATTCATCCCCATAAACAACACCGATAACGTGATGCTGGACGACCTTGTCGGATACGAGATCCAGAAGAAACGCTTAAGAGACAATACGGAAGCCTTCGTAAACGGACGCCGCGCCAATAACTGCCTCCTCTTCGGAGACGCAGGAACCGGAAAGTCCACATCCATCAAGGCCCTGATAAACGAGTACTACGATGAGGGCCTCAGGATGATCGAGATCTACAAGCATGAGTTCAAGGATCTCGCCGCGGTGATTTCCGGCATAAAGAACAGGAACTACAGGTTCATCATATACATGGACGACCTGTCCTTTGAAGATTTCGAGATAGAGTACAAGTACCTGAAAGCTGTGATAGAGGGCGGACTTGAGTCCAGACCGGACAATGTTCTGATCTATGCTACATCCAACCGCCGCCACCTCATTAAGGAGACCTGGAAGGATACAAGCGATATGGAACTCGAAAAGCACCACTCGGATACCGTGGAAGAGAAGCTTTCGCTGGTTGCCAGATTCGGCGTGACCATCAATTTCTCCACTCCTGCACAGAAGGAATACTTCCACATCGTGAAGGAGCTGGCCTCAAGGTATCCTGAGATAACCCTCACTGAAGAGGAACTTGTGGATCAGGCCAACAAGTGGGAGATGACCCACGGAGGAATGTCCGGAAGGACGGCCCAGCAGTTCATAGATTATCTTCTTGGAATGTGCAAATAATCGATACAGAGCAAATAGGTCCGAATGGCGAATTCGTCCCGTGCGGACCTACTTTTTTGCTCATATTAAAGGTTTTTCTTCAAAAAAGTAGGTCTAATAAAGGAGTTTCCCTTGGTTCAGACCTATTTTTTTGTCATCGCAAAGGAATTTAGGCGCAAAAAATAGGTCCATAAGGAAGATTTTCTTTCTTTGGACCTATTTGTCATTTTTGATTCAGCGGACCGCTTCCCCAATACCTTCGGAGAATGTGGGGTGAGGGTAGATGACGCGGCTCATGTCATCCAGGGTCAGGCCGTTAACGATGGCCTGGGCGAACTGGCTTATCATGTCGGTCGCTCTCGCGCACATCATCTGGGCTCCCAGGACCTTTCCGGTCTCCTTGTCCGCGATGACTTTTATGAAGCCGCGCTCCTGAAGGGAAAGCACGGTCTTGCCGTTTGCGGACATGGGGTATTTCTTTGAGACCACTTCGAGGCCCTTTTCTTTTGCTTCATCAGCGCTGATGCCGACTGAAGCGATCTCGGGGCTCGTGTAGATGCATGAAGGTACGCAGTCCACGTCAACCGGTGCGTCAGCTCCGTTCATGAAGGCCACCGCGCATCTTCCTTCGGCTGTTGCCACGTGGGCAAGCTGGATGCCTCCGATAACGTCGCCGATGGCATATATTCCGGGGACGCTCGTCTCATATCGTTCATTTACGATTATCTTTCCGCGGTCTGTTTCCATGGCCTTTACGGCGTCTGAAGACTCTTCAGAGAAGAGACCTTCCGTGTTGGCTCTTCTTCCTACGGACATCAGTATCAGGTCTCCGGGGATCTCGCATTCGTTACCTTTTTCCGTATAGCAGCAGATGACTTTTTCGCCCTCTTCTCTTATGGAAGTAACCATGGCGCCCGTGTGGATATCGATCCCGCGGGATTTTTTGAATATCATGCTGAGGCTTCTTCCAAGCTCCTTGTCAAGGTTGGCTATGATGGAAGGAAGGGCTTCGATGATGGTGACCCTGGTCCCAAGGGCGCTGAAGACGGATGCGAATTCGCAGCCGATGACGCCGCCTCCGATTATGATCAGTTCATCAACGGGATGATCAAGATCAAGGAGCTCATCGCTGGTGATCACCTTAGGTGAATCGGCTCCGGGGATAGGAGGAACCGCGGGTACGGAACCCGTGGCGATCATGATGTTTTCGGCTTCGAGATCTTCTGTACCACCGTCGCTTAAGGAGACTCGTACGAGGCCCTTGTCGATGATGGTGCCGGTCCCTTTATAAACTGCGATCTTTCCGGCTTTCATGAGAGAACCTATCCCTGTGACCAGCTGGGTCACCACGTCGTTCTTTCTCTGATTAAGTGCGGCCATGTCGCAGGATACTGATCCGAAGTCCCTGAGACCTATGGTCTCGCCCTGGGCTTTCAGCTCGTAGAGCATCTCAGCGGAATGGAGAAGGGTCTTGGTCGGTATGCAGCCGCGGTTCAGGCAGGTGCCTCCCAGTTCGCGGTTTTCCACCAATGCCACCTTCATGCCGTGTTTTTTGGAAGCCTCAAGGGCTGCTTCGTAGCCGCCGGGGCCTCCGCCGATTATAATAAGATCATATTTTTCCATTTTTTGCTCCGTCGGGTCCTTAACGGACCCATAAGATGATATTTCCCGGGAGGATGCCCTCCCGGGATCATTTATATATTCTTTCAGTCTTCAAAGGTATATCTTACCACGGGGTTCCTTGCGGCTCCCAGTTCATCGGGACGTCCGATGACAGCCTTGTGCGGTGCGCCGTGGAGATATTCGGGATCCTTTTCTGCCATGTCATAGAGTTCCAGAAGGGCGTTGACCGCCTCGTCCATGACTTCTCTCGGCTCTGTCTCACAGGGCTCTACCATGAGGGCTTCGTGAACGATGAGAGGGAAGTACATTGTAGGCGGATGGATACCGTAGTCCAGAAGTCCTTTTGCGACGTCCAGTGCGGACACGCCTGTTCTGTGCTTGAGTTCTGCCAGATCCATGACGAACTCGTGCATACAGGTGGTGTCGTATGCCATCTCGTATTTTTCTGAGAGTTTTACTCTCATGTAGTTGGCATTAAGGACAGCGTTGGCAGAGGCTTCGGGAATACCTTCTTTTCCAAGAGTCAGTATGTAGGAGAGAGCCTTCACAACTACCAGGAAGTTGCCGTAGAATTCCTTGACCAGTCCCATTGACTTGGGAGCAGCCTCGAATCTCAGTCCTTCTTCGGGAGTTCCCGTAACTCTTGCGCCGGGGAGGAAGTCAGCGAGGAACGCTTTGCAGCCTACAGGGCCTGAACCGGGACCGCCGCCGCCGTGAGGCGTTGAGAAGGTCTTGTGAAGGTTCACGTGTACGCAGTCGAACCCCATGTCGCCGGGTCTTGCCTGTCCCATTACGGCGTTCAGGTTGGCGCCGTCATAGTAGCAGAGTCCGCCTGCTTCGTGGACGATCTTCGTGATCTCGAGGATGTTCTTGTCGAAGAGGCCTACGGTGTTGGGATTGGTGAGCATGAGGCCGGCGGTATCTTCACCTACGGCATCTCTCAAAGCGTCCAGATCCACGCAGCCGTCCTCAGCTGAAGGGATACTTACCACCTCATAGCCGCACATTGCAGCTGATGCGGGATTGGTACCGTGGGCCGAGTCGGGTACGATTATCTTGGTACGCCTGGTATCTCCTCTGTCGGTGTGGTAACTCTTGATGAGGAGCAGTCCTGTGAATTCTCCGTGAGCGCCTGCAGCGGGCTGTAGCGTAAAGGCATCCATGCCCAGGATCTCGGAGAGGCTGTTCTCTGTCATCTGCATCACTTCAAGGGCACCCTGAGCATACTTCTCTTCCTGAAGAGGGTGGAGTCTGGTGAAGCCCTTTAATGAGGCAGCGTATTCGTTGACCTTCGGGTTGTACTTCATGGTACAGGAACCCAGAGGATAGAAGCCGTTGTTGACGCCGTGCGTGCGCTGAGCGAGCTTCGTATAGTGTCTGGATATCTCATTTTCAGAGAGTTCCGGAAGGTGGAGCTTCGTCTGACGCTTCATGTTTTCGGGAAGGCTTGTTTCAGGGACGTCGCACTTCGGAAGAAGGGACAGGCCGCGGCCTTCTTTACCTATCTCAAATATTAGATTCATAGCTCAGACCTCCTTTCCCCAGAACTGCCTTGGCGATGGAAATGAGTTTATCCATGTCTTCTTTGGTATTCTTTTCGGTCACGCACCAGAGGATGCTGCCGTCTGCGATGGGAAGACCGCCGAGGATACCGGCGTTCGCCAGTGCATCCATGAGTTTCTCATCGTCAACAGGGCACTTGGTCACGAATTCGTTGAAGAAATCTTTATGGAATACCGGGTAATAACCGGCTTCCTTGAGACCTTCTCTGAGGTAGTGAGCCTTTGACATGGACTGACGCGCTGCTTCTGCCATTCCCTCTGCTCCCATAGCCGCCATGTAGATGGATGCTGTGAGTGCGCAGAGATCCTGGTTGGAGCAGATGTTGGAGCTTGCCTTTTCACGGCGGATGTGCTGCTCTCTGGCCTGAAGGGTAAGGACGTAGGCGCGGTTTCCGTCGTCGTCCTTCGTCTCTCCCACGATCCTTCCGGGAAGCTTACGCATCATTGCGGAAGTGGTCGCCATGAAGCCCACGTAAGGGCCGCCGTATGAGATGGGCATGCCAAGAGGCTGACCATCGCCGACAGCTATGTCAGCACCGCATTCTCTCGGTGTCTTCATGATGGCAAGGGCTATGGGGTTTACTCCCATGACGAACTTGGCTCCGTGAGCGTGGACCAGTTCGCCGAAAGCCTCTGCATCCTCGAAGTTTCCGTAGAAGTTGGGCTGCTGAAGATAGAAGCAGGCAGCTTCCGGATCATTATCAAGTGCTTCCTTAAGGGCATCCATGTCGGTCAGTCCGTCCTTTGAAGGGATGACCACGAGTTTAGTGTTGGAGCCGAAGCAGTAGGTCTGCATTACCTTTACTACTCCGGGGTGTGCTGCTGCGGAAACGTAAGCTGTCTTATGTTTCCTGTCCACGCACATGGGAATGGTCTCAGCTGCGGCAGTCGCTCCGTCGTAGTGGGAGGCGTTTGCCACGTCCATTCCGGTGAGCTCGCAGATCATGGTCTGGAACTCGAATATTGACTGGAGTATTCCCTGGCTGATCTCCGCCTGATAGGGGGTATAAGCCGTAAGGAATTCTTCCTTTGAAATAACGCTGTTCACGATTGCGGGGATGAAATGGTCATAGGCGCCGGCTCCGCGGAAAATGCTTTTGAACACGGTGTTTTTATCAGCCAGTTCCTCCATCTTCCGGGCGACTTCCATCTCACTCATTCCCGACGGAAGATTGAGAGGCTCTTTGAGCTTTACTTCATCGGGAATGCAGCTGAACATATCTTCAAATGAAGAATATCCCGCTTCCCTGAGCATCTCCTCCCGCTCTTTCAATGTATTGGGTACGTAAGAGCCCATTTATCTCACCTCGATTCTTAAAAAGGATGGTTACTTAAGCCTGCTCTGCTTCGCAGAAAGCCTTGTATTCCTCTTCGGTCATGAGTTCTTCGGTCTCAGTGATGTTCTCGACCTTTACGAACCATGCGTCGTAAGGAGCGTCGTTGATCATTTCGGGAGCGTCAAGAAGCTCTTCGTTGATCTCTGCTACTGTTCCTGTAACAGGGGAGTAGATGTCGGATACTGCCTTTACAGACTCAACATCAGCAAAAGCATCGCCCATCACTATGTCGTCTCCCTCTTCGGGAAGGTTTACGAAAACAAGTCCGCCAAGCTCGTTCTGAGCATAATCTGAAATACCGATAGTTGCTGTAGTGTCATCGATCATATTGACCCACTCATGAGTCTTTGAAAATAATAAAGCCATTTTTGCCTCCTTAAATTACCTTTTATTCGCAGTTAAATCAAATCTTATGTTTATCCGGGACTTCCGCAGCGCCGGTACTTGGCGACTGACAAGCTTTAGCGAAGTCAGAGCCTAGGACCGCTGCGCGAGGACTGAGTGCAAACGGTCCCGGGAAACATAATGATTTGATTTATCCTCTCTTATAGAAAGTTGCACTTACCATTTTGGCAGGAACTCTTCTTCCTCTTACGTCGACCTCGACCTCGTCACCGAGCACTCTCTCGTCCGCGTCAACAAGTGCGCAGGCGACGGCCTTCTTGATATAGGGGCACATGGTGCCGGAGGTGGTCACGCCGATCTTCTTTCCGTTCTTGTATACGTCCATGTGTTCACGGATGATACCGCGGCCGGTAACTTCAAGTCCGACTTTCTTCCTTGCGGGAGGAGTCTTCCTCTCGAGGGCTTCCTTACCGATGAAGTCAGCCTTGTCCATCTTGACGAAGATGGAAAGAAGGGCTTCCTTAGGTGTGATGGTGTCGTCCATCTCATGTCCGTAAAGAGGCATTCCGGCTTCAAGTCTCAGAGTGTCTCTGGCGCCCAGTCCGCAGGGAATGAGGCCGCAGTCCTTGCCGGCTTCCATGAGAGCTTCCCAGATAACGGGAGCTTCATCCTTCGGCATATAGATCTCAACGCCTTCTTCTCCGGTGTAGCCTGTGGTGGATATCATGACGTGAGTCCCGCACATGGGAACATCATATTTTGCGGCATAGTATTCCTCAGGGATATCCTCGACGTTTACGAGCTTGGAAAGGATCTCCATGGCTCTGGGGCCCTGAAGGGCTATCTGTCCGACTGTGTCCGAGATATCTTCGATGGTAACATCTCCGAAAGCGTGAGCCTTGATCCAGTTGAAGTCCTTATCCTTGTTGGCTGCGTTTACTACCAGAAGGAACTCATCCTCATCTTTTCTGTAGGCGATAAGGTCGTCAACAACGCCGCCGTCATCGTTGCACATAGGGGAGTATCTTGCCTGACCGTCTGTCATACCTGAGAAGTCGTTCGTGAGCAGGTAATTGAGATTTGCCACTGCATCCGGTCCTTCGACTGTGATCTCACCCATATGCGATACGTCGAATATGCCGCAGGCGGTCCTTACAGCGTTATGCTCGTTAATGACCCCGGCGGTGTACTGTACGGGCATTTCCCAGCCCGCGAAGGGGACCATCTTTCCACCGTATTTCAGGTGAGTCTCATATAAAGTGGTCCTTTTTAAGTTTTCATCTGCCATAATCAGTCACCTCCGTTTCTTTTACAGCAGGTTTCCTCAGCATGCTCTTTTCAAAAAAATCAAAGGGCACACAAAAATAATTTGTGTGCCCTGTCCTTTTACCTGAAAGATTTATCCTCGTCGGTGCGCAAGCGCTCTCCAGGGAACTGTCCGATGATCAGTCCTTTTGCCTGAGAGTTTCTCACTACGCCCCTTCGGCTCCGCAGGCGGCACACGGCCGTGCGGTCTCTCCCGATCTCGTCAACCAGTTTAATTGCTATTCTTATACGAAGATAGTATAGCACGCTAAAGCAAGAAAAACAAGATACCGGAGAGAGTGTTCATAATAAATTCACATTTCTATAATTTATATGAACGGGGCGGATATATAAAAAAATAACCGCAAAAGAAGGTTTTTTGAGATAATTGTCGAATTATCTACAAACCCACTTGCTTTCTTCATTATTTCTTCATAAAGTTCGTGCATAATAAAGGTGTCAAAGGGATAAGACCATCCCGGAGACGACCTTTCCAAAACTGATAATAAAGAATTTCTTTCCTTTCAAATCCTAAACGAATAAATAATAAGCGAACTTGAAGAAAGCTCCGGAGTGATGACCCGGAGCTTTTGATTTATGATATGCAGATGCCGGATATAAAAAAGAGGTCTTCATGTGAAGACCTCTTTTGGTTTCTGACTGACAGCCTTAAGACTGATATGCTTAAGGATCAGTATCCGATGAGTACTGCGACCTCTACCAGGATGATCTGTGCTACGAAGATGCACAGGAAGCATTTGGTGAATGCCTTGTAGTACTTGTCGAGTTTGATTCCTGCAAGACCTGCCATGATAACGATATCTGCGGTAGGCCAGTAGGAGTTCGAAAGACCATCACCGAACTGATAAGCGAGTACCGCGGTCTGTCTCGATACGCCCAGAAGGTCGGCAAGAGGAGCCATGATAGGCATGGATACTGCAGCCTGACCTGAACCGGAAGGTACGAAGAAGTTGAGGATGGTCTGGAAGAACAGCATTGCGATAGCTGTGACTCCGACGGGAAGTACCTGAAGAGGAATGGTGAGTCCGTTTACAACGGAGTCGATGATGCAGCCCTCTCTCAGAACCATAACGATTCCTCTGGAAAGTCCTACCATGGCGCCTGCTACAGCAGCATCGGTGAAGCCGGCAGCGAACATTTCGCCGACCTTGGATACGTTCCACTTCATGATGATGGCAGCGATGAATGCCATGAGAAGGAAGATGGCGCAGATCTCTGACAGATACCAGCCGAACTTGAATACGCCGAATACGATGACAGCAACAGCTACTACCAGATCAAGGAGAACCAGCTTCTGCCTTGTGGTGAACTGAAGATGCTCGATATCCATTTCTGACGTGTCGACCGGTGCCAGATCCGTGCCGTACAGCACAGACTGTGTGGGATCGTTCTTCACCTTGGATGCATATCTCATAAGGAAGAATGATGCGATAACGATAAAGATCGCATGGCAGAAGATCCTGTAAAGAGCACCGCTCATGTAAGGAAGTTCCGCTATACCCTGGGCAACACCTACGGTGAAGGGGTTCATGAAAGCTCCGGCATATCCGCAGCAGGCAGCAAGTGCAACTACTCCGAGACCTACCATAGCGTCATAACCCATACCCATGTACAGCGTTACGAATACAGGTACGAAGGGGTACCATTCCTCGCACATACCTACTGTTGATGATCCTGCGCCGAGGGCGATCAGGAATACAGGGATGGTGATAACTGAACTGTTTCCTTTGAATATCTTGAGAAGGAAGCCTACCAGTCCGTCGAAAGCTCCGGATTTGATGATGAATGTGGTGGAAGCATAGGTGATAAAGATCAGGAATATTATATCCGCCGCATCGATCATACCTTCATATACAAGGCCGAGCATTCTGAAAGGGCCTACGGGGTCAACGTCGTCAACAGGATGCCATGTTCCTGCAACTGCGATGTTTCTTCCGTCTTCATTCTCCACATAGTCGAAGGTACCTGCAGGGATTATCCATGTAAGGATAGTGCAGATAATGATGATTGCGAATAAGATAGCAAAAATGTGCGGGAGTTCGAATTTCTTCTT
>CACZGZ010000038.1 GCA_902780845.1 uncultured Eubacteriales bacterium | reverse complement strand
CCCGGATAGAACAATTACTGATATGGAGTGATTTTCGGTACAAAGGTACATATTTCTATAGGGAGAAAACGTCCCCAGTCATGATACCAGCACAAAAAATGCACACTTTTTGCGTAATTGTGTTTTATAAAATACAATCATCAGGGGCTCAGATTATTGACAAATCACTTTAAAGTGGTAAAATTCCGAGTATAGACGTAGAATTTTAACTAAGGAGGAATTCTAAAATGAAGAAAGTATTATCAGTGGTATTGATCCTTGCCATGGTATTCATGTTCGCAGCTTGCGGCGGAGAGTCCGCACCTGCAAACGAAGGCGGCGATGCAGAGACTCCCGACGTTATCAAGATCGGTTTCTTTGCTCCTGTATCCGCAGCAGCCGCTGCAGCTGATGGTAAGTCAGCTCTCAATTCAGCCAAACTTGCCGTTAAGCTCATCAACGAAAACGGCGGAATCAACGGAGCAACCGTAGAGCTCGTTGATTTTGATGACGGACTCGATACAACAGAAGCTGCCAACATCGCTGAGAAGCTCGCATATGATGACAGCGTAGCAGCAGTAGTTTCCGGTTCCTATTCCGGCCCTACCAAGGTTGCTGCTCCTATCTTCCAGGAAGCAGGCAAGCTTATGGTTTCCGCTTACGCTGTACACCCCGACGTTGTAAACGCAGGCGACCTGATCTTCTCACAGTCCTTCCCCGGCAAACTTCAGGGAACAGCTGCTGCTATCTACGCAACAGAGACATTAAAGGCTAAGAAGATCGCTATCATCAGCGTAGACCTCGACTTCGGTGCAACTCAGATCGAAGCTTTCAAGGCACAGCTTGAAAAGATGGGATCCGATGCAGAGATCGTTTACGAACAGGCTATCGCAATTTCCGACTCCGACATGTCTTCAGCTGTTACAGCAGCTGCAGCAGCCGGCGCAGACCTGATCTACTCTGTAAACTACTATGAGCAGGCTGCTCAGGTACTTCGTGAAGTAGGACAGAAGGGACTCGACATTCCTGTACTTGGATGCGAAGGAGCTGACTCATTCGAACTTCTCAACATCGCAGGTGAGTATGCAAACGGACTCTACATCACTACCAACATGAACCGTGATGACCAGAATGCAGAGACTCAGGCATACATCGAGAACTATGTAAATGAATACGGCATCCAGCCCGACATGGTAGGCGCTTCCGTATACGATGCTTTCCAGGTGCTCTTTGCAGCCATGAAGGAAGTCGGAACTGATACTCAGGCTATGAGAGAATACATCGCAGGCATGGAGAACTTCGATACAGTAACAGGAACTCTTATCCGTTACAACGAAGACGGTTCCGCAGTTAAGCCGGTACAGATCCAGCTTGTGACCGACGGTGAATATCACTCCGCCGGAACTATCGATGACATGGAAGTTATCGACCCTGCAAACTATCAATAATCAGTATATGATCTGAAAATGCAGAAAGACCCGGGGGAGACGCTTTTGCGTCTCCCCTGTAGTTGATTATTAGGAAGCAATGGTGCTCATATGTTTACACAACAACTGATGAACGCGCTGGCGATAGGAAGCGTATATGCTTTGACTGCCATGGGAGCCACACTTATCTATGGTATCCTGGGGATCCTCGATATCGCTAACGCCGGCGCTTACCTTATAGGCGCGTATCTCGGATGGTATATATATTACGCGACCGGAAGCATCGTTTTAGCATTCGTGCTTTCGATGCTCGCAGTAGGAGTGCTTGGTATCCTGATCCAGAAATTTATCTATTCACCTATTCTGGCTAAGCCGAACACCCTTTCGATCATTCCGCTTGTAGCGGCGGTTGGTCTCTTTACCATGTCTTCAGACCTGGTCAGACTGATCTGCGGACCTTACTCCTACTCATATAACTTTGATTTCGGAGTAACATCCATAAAACTCGGTCCTGTCGTACTGGTTCCGGCATGGATACTTATCTTCGCGCTCACTGCAGTCCTTCTTCTCATATTGTGGTTCATTCTCAACAAGACGAAGCTCGGGCTGGCATGGCGCGCTACTGCAAATGACACTGAGATAGCAAAGGTCTGCGGCGTCAATACCAATAACGCCATGGCCCTTTCATATATTCTTGGATATGGATTCGCTGCAGCTGCAGGTATAATGGTCGGTATTCTTTACAACTCCATCACACCGGCTCTGGGCGAAGTCCCTTCATACAAAATGCTTGCCATCATAGTTCTCGGAGGATTGGGCAATCCTCTCGGAACGGTACTGGCAGGTCTGTTCATTGGATTTGCTGAAGTTTTCCTTTCCGCTTACACCAGCATTCCGATCCCTAAGGATGCCATTGCATTCGTAGTGCTGATCATAATGCTTCTGATCAAACCTGAAGGACTTCTCGGCCAAAAGAATAAAATATAGGAGGCAGTTAAATGAGCAGTGCATATCTGTTTTCAATACTCGCGACTGCAGCCATATTTACGCTTTTGGCTCTTTCGCTGAACATAATCACCGGCTATGCCGGTCAGGCTATGATGGGTATCGCAGCCTTCTTCGGAATCGGTGCGTATACCGCAGCCATCATCACCACACATGGAGGAAATTTCCTTCTGGCGCTCCTGGCGGCTATCGTCGTTTCCGGTATCTGCGGAGCGGTCCTCGGCGTCATATCACTGAGGCTTCAGGCGGACTTCCTGGCCATAACCACCATAGGTATCAACTTTGTAATGGCGGCTCTCTTCAACTCCCTTAAGATCACAGGGGGAACGCTGGGGCTGACAACTACCAAACCCGTGGTGTTCGGCATCAGGATGACAAACTTTCATTTCTTCATATTTACCACGGTCCTGATCATAATCGTGTGTCTTCTCATAACCAAGATGAGACATTCATGGTTCGGAATGGCGCTGGCATCCATCGAAAATGATCCCGGAGCGGCCAGGTCATTTGGTATCAACGTAAGCAAATATCAGATCCTTGCCTTCACCATAGGAACGGCCCTTGCAGGACTTACCGGAGGTCTCTATGCTCACCGCATGGGATTCATTTCATCATCCGATTTCGCCTTTGTAGTATCTATCCAGATAGTATCCATGTGCGTTATCGGCGGCCTTGGAACTTTGAGAGGCCCCATATTCGGAGCTGTGCTTCTTTCAGCACTTCCCGAAGTGCTGAGGTTTGCGGATGATTACCGTGAACTCGTATATGCTCTCCTCCTGGTAATCATGGTAAGATTTATGCCGGGCGGCCTTCTCGGAGATGACAGCCCTGTATGGAAATTCCTTGTTATGATATGGAGAAAGATAAAACCCAGAAAGAAGACCAGGGCTGACCTGATCGCAGAAAAAGCAGCTGAGGAAGGAGGTCAGGCTTAATGGAAGAATTAATGAGAATAGAAGGCCTGAAGATGTACTTCGGCGGCCTGAAAGCCATAGACGGCTTTGACCTCACCATAAACAAGGGAGAGACACTCGGTATCATAGGTCCCAACGGGGCCGGCAAGACCACTCTCTTCAATGCTATCTGCGGTGTTTACAAGCCCACGGCCGGCAAAGTCATACTGGAAGGAAAAGAAGTTCAGGGCACTCCCGCTTATGAAATGGCCAAGATGGGGATCGCAAGGACTTTCCAGATCTCCAAGCCGTTAAGAGGTCTGACCATTTTCGACAATATAGTTGCTGCTGCCGGAGTTCAGGAATATACCGGAATCGGTTCATATTTCCACAAGTCCCACACAAAGGAAATCGAGGACAAGGTAGAGGCCATAATCCATGAGACAGGCCTCGCAGAGGTGGCGAACAAAAAAGCCTCAGACGTATCCCTCGGCTACCTGAGAAGACTCGAGATCGCAAGAGTCCTGGTTACTGATCCCAAGCTCATAATGCTGGACGAGCCCTGCGCGGGACTTTCAAACTTCGCCATAAACGAGATCACCGAGCTGATCTTCAAACTCAAGGAACAGAACAGATCCATCGTTCTCATCGAACACAACCTGCCTCTCACCATGAGGGTATGCGACAGGATCACGGTCCTTTCATACGGCAAAAAGATCTGCGAAGGAACACCTGAATACGTCAAGAATGATGAACAGGTCATCGAAGCTTACCTGGGGAAGGAGGATGAGGACTGATGCTTGAGATAAAAGACCTTTATGTATCATACGGCATGATGGAAGTCCTCCACGGAGTAAGCGTAAAAGTGGAAGACAAAGAACTGGTATCCATCATCGGCCCGAACGGAGCCGGTAAGACAACGCTGATCAAGACGGTCATGGGTCTGGTGAAGCCAACGTCCGGGTCCATCATCTACGACGGACAGGACATCACTCACGTACCTGCTCATAAGAGAGCGGGCATGGGTATAGGCTACGTTCCGGAGGGACGCCGCGTCTTCGGCAAGCTGACGGTTGATGAAAACCTCAGGATGGGAGCTTACGAACTCAAGGACAAGGCTCAGATAGCAAAGAATATCGAGATGGTCTACGGCATCTTCCCGAGACTGGGAGAACGTTCCAGACAGCTGGCCTCAACCATGTCCGGAGGAGAGCAGCAGATGCTGGCCATCGCCAGAGCCCTGATGCTTAACCCGAAGATGCTTCTGATCGATGAGGTTTCCATGGGACTCATGCCCATCATGGTAAACACCTGCTTCGACGTCATCAAACAGCTGAACGATGAGGGAATAACCGTCCTCGTAGTAGAGCAGAACGCGAACAAAGCCCTCAAGATCGCAGACCGCGGATACGTCCTCGAAACCGGTAATATTATAATATCGGATACAGCCGAAAATATGAGAAAAGACGACACGGTTCAGAAGGCTTACCTCGGAGGCTGATCATATTAAAATTAACCCGCCGGACGGCGGGTTTTTTGTTGCAAAGAAAGATTTCAGATGATATAATCACCCTACAGGTGAAATTTTTCACCATCGGGAGATTTGATATGAATAAAGAGTTACAGAACCCTGCCGCCATAGACTTTATGAAGGTCTGTGAGAATTTGCATGATGGGATTCATGTATCAGACGGCGAAGGAAGGATCCTCTATGTCAACAAGGGTTATACCAGGACCACGGGCATTGAGGCTAAGGACATCATAGGACGCACGGTAGCTGAGATCGAAAAGGAAGGGAAACTCTACAAGGGCTCCGTTACGGAACGAGTTCTTCAGACGAGAGAGAGAGTCGACTCCGTTGCGACTATCTTTAAACTGGATAAGGAAGTGCTGGTAACAGGTATACCTATTTTTGACGATGACGGAAATATCTGCTACGTCGTTACCAATACCAGAGACTTCCCTGAACTTAAGAATCTTGAAAGCCAGCTTTCAAACATGGCCGAGGAACAGAGAAAGACCAACCAGGAGCTGGCGTATTTCAGGCGCCATCAGACAGGCGACAGACCGCTGATCTACCGCTCCCATGCTATGGAAGCCCTGATGGAGATGATCAGAAGCGTTGCCCAGACCGAGGCAAATATCCTGATAACAGGAGAATCCGGCACAGGTAAGGAACTGGTCGCAAATGAGATCTACCTGAACAGCGCCAGGTACGGCAAGCCTTTCATCAAGGTGAACTGTGCAGCTATCCCCGCAGAACTGCTGGAGTCCGAACTCTTCGGTTATGAACCGGGAGCCTTCACGGGCGCCAGGAGCACGGGCAAGGACGGCCTGTTTGAGGTTGCAAACAGCGGGATCATCATGCTGGATGAGATAAGCGACCTTCCCATTCCGCTCCAGGCCAAGCTTCTCCGCGTAATTCAGCAGAGAGAGCTCATCAGAGTAGGAGGCACCCGTCCCATCAAACTGGACATCAGGATCATAGCGGCCACCAATAAGGATCTGGCTAAAGAAGTGGAAGCCGGAAACTTCAGAAAAGACCTCTATTACAGACTTAACGTCGTTCCCATGGAGATCATGCCCCTCAGAAACCGCAGGGAAGACATCGTGGCTCTGTCTGAATATTTCATCAAGAATTTCTGCAAAAAATACGACAAGAGCCTTCGCTTTTCACCCGGCGGGATAGATGAGCTCGTGGCTTACGAGTGGCCCGGAAACGTCCGCGAACTGGAGAACATGATCGAAAGGATCGTGGTCGTAAATCCGACAGGTACGGTAATAACCCATGAGCACGTATATTCAGCTCTTAACCACTCGGGTATGAAGCCTGAACTTGAGAAGCTGGGAGGGGAGAAATTAAAGGACCTTATCGCAGCTTATGAGAAGACTATAATCTTAAGCGCCATAGAGCATGAAGGCTCTATGCGAAAGGCGGCTCAGGTGCTCGGTGTTGACCACTCGACTCTTGTAAAAAAATGCAAGATATATGCAGAGAAGGACGCATAATGAAGGCCTGTTTGCGCGGTGAAATTTATCACCAGCGCGGTGATTTTTTTCACCTGACCTTTTTTTGAAAAAACCCCGTTATTTTGATGTTTTTTGTTATTTTTTCGGCGAAATAATAAAAAAATCGCACAACTCACGGGAATCTGACGGTGATTCTTTTCACCAACGAGCCCGGAGACGGATCTTGGGATCCGGATAAAAAAGCGTGAAACCCCTTGATTTTCAAGGGGTTTAAATTTTTTGCCCATAGGTAACTGAAGTTGGCACAGCCATTGCTATATAATAAGTGCGAAACAACATTTAACAACTTAATTCTTAGAAAAGGACGTATATAGAAATGAGCAAAATCAACAACATCAAGAACGTACTCATTTGCGGCGGCGGACTTATGGGAAGCAACATCGCTTTCGTAGTCTCCTCAGTAAAAGAGTATGAGATCACAGTTTATGACAAGTTCCCCGTAGACGTTGAAGCTAAGATCCGCACGAGCACAAAGCAGCTCGTAGAGAAAGAGATCGTAGCTCCTGAGGAACTCGAGGAAAGACTTTCCCGCATCCACTTTACACAGGACATCGATTCAGAAGGCGTTAAGAACGCTGACCTCGTTATCGAAGCTGTATTCGAGGATATCAACGTTAAGCAGGAAACATTTGCTCTCCTTGAAGAACGCTGCAGACCTGACTGCATCTTCTGCACAAACTCCTCTGTTATGAGCCCCAGCTGGATCAGCGAAAAGCTCACCCACAGAGAGAGATTCGTCGGCACACACTTCTGGAACCCCGGTCACCTCATTCCTCTCGTAGAAGTTGTTAAGACAGACGCTACAGAGGATGAAGTTGCAGAGACCGTTATGGACTTCATGAAGAAGATCGGTAAGTCACCTTGCCTTTGCAAGAAGGACGTTCCCGGTTTCATCGCAAACCGTATGCAGCACGCTCTCTGGAGAGAAGCTATTTCCATCGTTGAGAATGGTATCGCAAGCCCTGAGGATGTAGACACAGCAGTTAAGACCAGCTTTGGTCTGAGACTTCCCTATCTTCCTCCTCTTGTAAACTCTGACCTTGTAGGAACACAGCTTACATATCAGATCCACAGCACAGTTCTCAAGGCTATCGAGGACACACACGAACCCTCACCTCTTCTTACAGAGATGATCAACGAAGGCAAGCTCGGATTCCGCGCTGAGAAGAACGCAGAAGGCAAGAGAGTCGGCTTTATGGAATACACTGATGAAGAGATCAACGAGATCAACGCAGGTCTCAATGAATACCTCATCAAGATGCTTTACAACAAGTAATTAATTAGTTTTATATAAAGGAGTAGAAAAAATGAGCGACCTTAAGAACAAAAGAATCATTACAGCAGCAGTAACCGGAGCATGGCCCAAGAAGGAAAACAACCCTAACGTTCCCATGACTCCCTCTGAAATAGCTGACGACGTTTATGCAGTATGGAAAGCCGGCGCAGCCATCGCACATCTTCACATGAGAGATGACGAAGGAAACGGCACCATGGATCACAACAAGTTTGCTGAAACAGTTAAGCTTATCAAGGAAAGATATCCTGAATGCGACATCATCCTTAACCTCACAACATCCGGCGACATCTATGCTACAGATGAGACCCGTGTTCTCCACGTTAAGGAATTAAAGCCTGAGATGGCTTCATATGACTGCGGTTCCATGAACTGGCTGAACTTCGGACTTTTCCTGAACAGCCCTAAGTTCCTTGAAGAATGCGCAGCTATCTTCAAAGAAAACAACGTTAAGCCTGAGATCGAGTGCTTCGACCCCGGCATGATCGGAAACGCAGCATACTACCTCAAGAAGGGCGTTCTTGAAGGACCTCTTCACTTCCAGTTCTGCATGGGATGTGCAAACGGAATCCCCGGTTCCCTTAAGAACCTCCTGTTCATGAAGGAAACTGCAGACCAGCTCATCGGTAAGGGCAACTACACATGGTCATGCTTCGGCGTAGGCCACAGCGCAATGGAAGTTATGTATGCATCCATCGCTCTCGGCGGAAACATCCGCGTAGGTATGGAAGACAACGTTATGTATTCCAAGGGCGTACTTGCTGAATCCAACGCTCAGTTCGTAGAGAGAGCTGCAAGAGTTATCAAGGAATTCGGCTGCGAAGTAGCTACACCTGACGAAGCCCGTCAGATCCTTGGGCTCAAGAAATAATGAGCTGGGGTCCTAACTATATGTATTACCACTGCCCGTCCTGCGGAAAGAAATTCAAAGTCCAGCAGGACATGATCCCGGAACTCGGAGACGACTTCGGCCGCTGCCCCGAGTGCGGTGAAATGGGTGTTTTCGAACACGACGGTGCGATTTCACTTGACGACAAGGAGTACTTTGAGATAGAGTAATACAGCAAAAGAGACTAACTCAAAAATAAGGGCTGCCCCGCGTTTTACATGGTATCTTATAAACCTCCCCCCCTTGACGCGGGCAGCCAATATCGATCGATTCATACGACAAGCAGACGTTTGAATAAATAATCTTAATTATGTATTTGGTTTTTTAGAAAGGAGACATACCTATGTCTGAAAACAAACTTCGCGAGAAGGGAACCTTCCTCTGGAAATTTTCCAAGAAGTTCAACTTCGCTGCAGAGAAGATCATTCCGGACTCATTCGTATTCTGCGTAATCCTGATGATCCTCGTATTTGTACTTTCCCTGATCATCGGCAAGGGCCCTGTAGAGCTCCTCGACGCATGGTGGAACGGACTTTCCAGCCAGTTCACACTTGCTTTCCAGATGGGCTTAATGGTAATCGTTACCGCTACATGCGCACGTTCACCCCAGGCTGCTAAGTTCCTCGGATGGCTTGCCAACAAGATCAACTCCCAGACAGGAGCTCTTATCGTTCTCATGATCTTCGGATACGTATCATCCATGATCAACTGGGCATTCTGTACAGTAGTTACTCCTATCCTCGCTATGCACCTTGCTAAGAGGATCAAAGGTCTCCACTTCCCGATGATGGTTGCAGGCGGATATTCCTGCATGATCCTCGGACAGTGCCTCGGGCCCTCCGCAACACTGTACTCCACACTTGCTCTTGAAGATTCCAACTATGCACAGATCGTTGGTTCTTCCTACAGCGTAGCTGAGACTTGCTACAATCCTACAAACATTGTACTTTTCACAATTCTCGCTGTTCTCTTCATCATCCTGGTACTCTTCACACGTCCCGGCAAGGACGAGCTCGTAGAGCTTGGTGATATCGCTACTCAGGCTGACGAAGTACCTAATTCATTCGCAATCACAGAGAAGCCCGTTACAGCTGCTGACAAGATGAACACATGCAAGCCCGTTATGTGGGTAGTTGCTCTCTTCATCGGCTGCTACATGGTTTACTCATTCGCAACAAAGGGATTCCTTGGTTCCCTCAACATGAACTTCGTAATCTTCATGTTCATCGGAATCAACTCCGTACTGTTCCCTCAGCCTCGTCAGTGGATGAACGCTCACATGGCTTCCGCTCACCTGGCAACAGACGTTATGCTTCAGTTCCCGTTCTACGGAGCTATCATGGGCATGATGTACATCGAAGGAGGACTTGGTTCAGTTATCGTAAACGCTATCGTTTCCGTAGCTTCCGCTCAGTCACTTCCTGTACTCGTATTCCTTTCAGCTTGTATCGTTAACATCTTCATCCCTTCACAGGGTGGACAGTTCACAGTACAGGGACCTCTCATCGTAGGTGCTGTAAACGGAATCGAGGGAGCAAACCTCTTCAACTGCCTGAACGCATTCGTATATGGTGACGAGTGCACCAACCTCATTCAGCCTCTGTACATGATCCCTGCTCTTGCTGTAGTAGGTATGAAGCTGAAGGACGTTTGGGGATTCATGGCATTCATCTGCGTATTCTGGGTAGTAGTTGCATGTCTCGGACTGTACTTCTTACCTATGATATTCGGCTAAAGAAAAACAACATATTAACATATCAAACATCCCGCAAAAGAGAAGAGTCGCTCCGACTCTTCTCTTTTCCTTTAAGTGCAAAATACCTTCGCCGGACGCTGTCAAAACTGATTGACTTGACGGATGGCGGATGGCATAATGACAGGTAGACGATATTTTGAAGATCACGACCGGAGGAAACATATGGCAATATATGCAAAGGTAACAAGAGTAATGACAACGGATTTTGCGGAAGTATCGATACTTGACGGGATCGACGGTGAACCCATAGACGATACCACATACATTGCGGAATTCGAAGGAAAGAAGGATAACGTAAGACGCGATGATATCGTTGAAGTAGTCACCGCTGAAAACCGCATCATGAACGAGTCCAGGATCGCATACATACTGCCCGTGGTCGGCGCAGTTCTCGGCTTCCTCCTCACCGGAGGAAAAGCAACCGGAGAAAGACTGCTTGCAGCATTCCTTCTCGCACTCATGCTCTTCATAGTAGCCTGGGTCATGAACAGAAGATCCCGTATGCTTAAATACAGAAAGTACCGCATCAAGAAGATAATCAAGACCAGCGAACATTTCCTTTGATCGGAGGGCATATGTCATTACAGCATCTGATCGGAGCCGTGTTCCTTACGGCCGGGATAATTTACGCAGTATATATATTAAAGGACGCTTTTTCTGACAGAGAGGCCCTGGCCGCTCAACCCGGGACCCTCAGGGGCACTATGATAGCGGAGGGCATCGTATATTTTTTCTGTACGATCGGCATATCCGACTTCGTCATGAACACCATAGTGGTGCGCAAGCTGAAACTTGCGGGGCCTGAGACTCTTCCCGACAACCTCATAACGGCGGGCATAGTGCCGGGCTCCTTCATAGCGTTCCTCTATCTGAGGACGGCGCCCCTGGTGGACGTGAAGACCATGCTGGTGTTCATGGGAGGACTGGCTCTGGGAAGCTTTATCGGATCCCGCGCGGTAGGAAAGATGAACGGCGAAGTGATCAGGAAAGCCCTGGTGGTGCTTCTTATCGGCGCGATGATCGCTCTGATAGTGAGGATGATCCTGAGTTCCGGAGAACCGGGAACAGCCACCGCTCTCAGCGGAGCTAAGCTGGTGCTTCTGGGAGTGCTCACCCTGATATTCGGATTCACCAATATGCTGGGTATCCCGGCTAAGCCTTTCACCACGACAGCTCTCATGCTTCTCGGCATGTCACCCATAACGACCCTCACGCTGCTTCTCGGAAGCGTTCCTATTTCAGTCGTTACCGGAGGCATAAACGTGGTGCGCCGCAGAAGATACAACAAAAAAATGGCCCTGTCCGCTGTGACGATCGGCTGTGTAACAGCCTTCATCGGAACCATGCTGGCCATCTCAATAAACGCGGTAGCCCTGAATATAATACTGATCGGCGTGATACTGATCGCAGTGATCAGCCTTGTGAAGAAATAAAAAAGAAGCGGTTGATTGACCGCTTCTTTTTGTTATGTATACCGCTCAAAGCCTAAATGGATCATCCGTTGAACGGGATCTCGAGCAGCTCGTATGAGGTGCTTCCGGAAAGATATATTCCGGTTGAGAAAGTGTCCAGAAGCTGCTCGGGTTTAGCGTAGGTGTGTATCTCGGTCCTGACGCGAACGCCGTCTTCACCTGAACTGATGAATTCATTGTCGAGGTCAGCTTCTGTGGTATTGCTGTCAAACGGATATGCGTACAGCATCACGGTGTCCTGGGAAGCGAATTCCGTACCCGCCTGCCTCTTATACTGGGCTAAGACCAGAAGGGCATCCGGATTGGTATCCGGATTCGAGTTGGGTTTGCAGAGGTAAGCGCCTACGACTTCATAGTCGCTGTAGTAATCACCCATGAAGTTGTCGCAGTTCTCATAGGCCTTTATTCTGACCTTATCCGTTGCGGCAGAGATGAAAGCGGACATTTCCGAAGCTGCCTGCTCACCGGAATCGAACTTGTGAGGGAGACCTTCGATGACATATTCCTTGGACTGATCGATACCGGTTATTTTTATCTTGAGATCGCTCTGAAGCTTAGGGATGCTGTAACCGGGAAGGGTAACAGTCACCGTCACCGTGTCTCCGTTGGAAAGGGTGCCGCCCTCAGATGTATCAGGAGTGATCGTATATGTCAGATCCTGCTTTACTTGGGCCCAAAGCGACTGCTGCTCGCTGTAGTCCTTTGTCTTTTTGTAATTTTTGCTGTTCTTGTATATTTCAATTATATCTTCGGGCACGCTGTATACGACCTTGTCGCTGTTGACGTATCCGAGTCCGTCATAGCCTTCCACGCAGCCTTTGATCTCCACCGCCTCAAGTGCATTGAAGACGGGACGGCTGTTGTATTCCTTGACCTTTACAGCGGTGAATCCCGCTATGCCGATAAGCGCGATTATGAAAAGCACTATTATCGTCTTGGTTATGGCGTCCAGTACCGTTGACATGGCCGAACCGACCTTGGCTCCGACTGTCCTCTCGGGCATTACGAACTCCTCGCCTCTGGCTTTGGCTTCCTCAGCCTGTGCTGCCAGCGCTGCCAGCGCTTTCTTGGCCTGCCTCTTGGATCTCCAGGAGGAGAAAAGATAGGCGATGGAAAAGATAACAGCTACGGCCGCAAGGATCAGGACTAAAGTCGATCCTGAGAGAGCGTCCCTGATACCCATGGTGTCGAGCCTCTCCCAAAATTCAGCGGCGTCGTTGAATCCTCCGATAGCGGTAAATACTACAGACGCTATGGTGAGTATGGATATTCCGGTCTTATGGCTTTTCGCCGGTGGTTTATTATTTCCCATGATCATCTGCCTTTCATGTTCCGAAAACTCTTATCGAGATTATATCATATTTTAAAATATTGTAAAAGACAAACTGAAAGTGTATAATTTCTTTATGTTCGGTATAGAAATTTTCTCGGACAAAAGCATAAGGGATGATGAGCGCGCAATGATAATAAAGGCGGCGCAGCAGACGGCGGTCCTTTATGGCTGCAGCTTCATCGTCAAAAGCGATGACAGATGGAGCGAGGAAGGCCATCCGGATATCCCGGACTCCTGCAGCGAACTCATGTCCGAAGTCCCCTGTGATGATAAGGGAAGAAAGAACGTGAGCCGCATAATGGACCTCATGACTGAAGTCAGGAGAGCGCTCGGTAAGCAAGGCGCCATGATCATATTCACCGCTGAGGATCTTTTCCTCAAGGAAAACTGGTGCTTCGGAGCTGCCAGGGTCGGAAAAGGCGTATCGGTGCAGAGCATCTGCAGGTTCAGGGACCTTCCGAAGGCTGATATGCAGGCGGTGATAACCAGGACGCTCAGGCATGAGGTGGGGCATATCCACAAGTGCGCGGCGGACCCTGAAAGACCGAATACCGAAATGAAGTATGGAAGGCACTGCACATCGGAAGGCTGCACCATGAGGCAGTCGCCGACCCTCAAGGATCTTCTCCGACACGCAAAAGAAGAGGATCCGGAGAACTGCCTTTGCGAACTGTGCAGGGCGGACCTGAAAAACTTTAAGAAAGACAACTACTGAGAAGGCATGAAGTACAGGAATGACAAAAGCGGACAGCCGGTATCCGTTCTGGGATATGGCTGCATGAGGTTTTTGAGAAACGGAGCCTCAATAGATTACGAAAAGGCGGAGCGCGAGATACTGAGGGCCATTGAACTCGGTGTGAACTATTTTGATACGGCATACATCTATCCGGGATCCGAAGAGCTCCTGGGAAAGGTGCTGGATTCAAACGGCTTGAGGGATAAGGTAAAGATAGCCACCAAGCTTCCCCAGTACCTGATGCAGTCCTTGAAGGCTGTGGATAAGATCTTCAGTGAGGAGCTGAAGAGGCTCAGAACGGACAGGGTGGACTACTATCTCATGCATATGCTCACGGATATAGGTTCCTGGGAAAAGCTCACCGAGATGGGCATACGCGAATGGATCGAAGCCAAAAAAGCAGACGGTTCTATAAAGAACATCGGCTTTTCCTATCACGGTACATGCGACATGTTCCTTAAGCTCCTGGATGCCTACGACTGGGATTTCGTTCAGATACAGTATAACTATATGGATGAGAATTCCCAGGCTGGAAGGATCGGGCTGGAAGCAGCCTCTAAAAAGGGCATACCTGTGATCATCATGGAGCCCTTAAGAGGAGGCAAGCTTGCAAACCTTCCCAAGACTTGCGGGAATCTGATAAAGGAATTTAACGGCAAGACCGGGAAAGCGGTTACAGCTGCCGAACTCGGACTGAAATGGCTTTGGGATCAGCCGGCGGTAACCTGCGTGCTTTCAGGGATGAATTCCATCGGTATGGTGGAGGAGAACTGCAGGATCGCTGACGAGACGGAAGCAGGGTGCTTTACGGACGAGGAAAAAACTCTTGTCGAAAACATAAAGACAGTGATCAAGGCTAAGGAAAAGGTCGGCTGCACGGGCTGCCGCTACTGTATGCCCTGCCCTAAGGGCGTGGACATACCCGGTATCTTCCACCACTATAACCTTCTGTATACCGAAGGAAGGATCGAAGGCTACAGGTGGTTCTTCCAGAACATGGGACTGAGGGAAGACCACGGATACGCGTCCCGGTGCGTAGCCTGCGGAAGATGCGAGGCACACTGCCCTCAGAATATTAATATAATAGAAGAATTAAAGAAGGCGGACAGGGCGTTAAGGCCGTTCTACATCAGGCCTGTCATGTACGCCGCAGGCAAGTTCGTGAACCGTAAGAGGCACAGGTCAGCCAAGGTATAAGATCATGAGAGAGATAGAATGCCCTAACTGCGGGGCGGTGTTTGAAGCAAAAGAACCAAAATGCCCGTACTGCGGCCATATCAATCCGTCCGGCGCGGAGGCGAAGTTCCTGAGAGACCTGGAAGGAACCCGGAAGAAGCTGGACAAGGTGGATGATGAGGCGAGAAGCGGATACGGTGAAGAGGTGAAACGCGGAGCGGGATCTGTGGTGAAGATCGCGGTGATCGCAGCTGTGATAATAGCGATCCTGGCAGGCGTGATCTACCTTATGAACAAAACCATATTCGACTACGGCTTTAAAGGTGACTATGCCGAGGAACTGACAT
>CACZGZ010000037.1 GCA_902780845.1 uncultured Eubacteriales bacterium | reverse complement strand
CTTCTCGAGTCCGGCGTAGAGGTTGGCATCCTCTGGCAGGACGGAAGACAGTTCAACAGACCTGACTCCATCCGCCTCAACCTGGCCCTTCCCTTCTCAAGAGTCGAGGAAGCCTTCAGAAGGATGAAGGAATACGTATTCTGAAAATAAAAAAGCACTAAAAAACTCCGGTAGGCATGACCTTTACCGGAGTTTTTGATTTCATTATAGAATCGATTAAGCAAGGGCTGCCTTTGCCTTTTCGCAAAGTGCAGTGAAACCTGCTGCATCATAGATAGCCATCTCGGAGAGCATCTTTCTGTTGATTTCGATTCCGCTCTTCTTAAGACCGTCCATGAGTCTGGAATAGCTCATTCCGTTCATTCTTGCTGCAGCGTTGATTCTTGCGATCCACATCTGGCGATACTGTCTCTTCTTAAGCTTTCTTCCTACGTAAGCTGATCTTAAGGATCTCATAACAGCCTGGTTAGCAACCTTGAACTGCTTGGACTTAGCACCGTAGAATCCCTTAGCCTGCTTTAAAACTTTTTTATGTCTCTTATGGGCATTTAAGCCGCCTTTTACTCTTGCCATATTTCTTACCTCCTAATTATTTAGCCATTGATCTGAGCATTCTCTTTAAGTCTGCTGATGTTAAAGTGGTTGCTTTTCTTAAGCCTCTCTTACGCTTAGCAGCTTTCTTGGTAAGAATGTGGCTCTTGTATGCCTTATTTCTCTTAACTTTGCCGGATCCTGTTAAATGTAATCTCTTGCATGCACCTCTGTGGGATTTCATCTTGTTCTTTGCCATGATGTGTTTTCCTTTCTATATGAATTGATTCTGTAACTTTTGAAGACTCTGCTCAGTATGGCAGAATTACTTATCCTTGTCGGACTTGGGGCTGAGGAACATGTTGATCCCTCTTCCTTCAAACTTGGGTTTCTTGTCGACTACACAGATATCAGATAATGACTCTGCGAAATCGTTCATCACCTCGATAGCATGGTTTGCGTAATCTCTTTCTCTGCCTCTTAAGCGAAGGGATACCTTTACGCGGTTTCCTTCCTGGAGGAATTTAGACGCATTCTTTGCCTTAACCTGGATGTCATGTTCCTCGATGAAAGTTGAAAGTCTTACTTCCTTGACCTCAGTCACCTTCTGTCTCTTCTTGGCATCCTTCTCCCTCTTCTGGATCTCATAGCGGTATTTACCGTAGTCCAGGATCTTGCAAACAGGGGGATTGGCGTTGGGAGAAACGTTGACCAGGTCGAGGTTCTTCTCCTCTGCGATCCTAAGGGCTTCATCAATGGGAAGAATACCCAGCATCGTGCCCTCATCATCGATAACTCTTACTTCTGCGTCACGAATTTCTTCGTTGATCAATGCTTCCTTGCTAATGGTAATTTCACCTCCTAAGTATGTCGTTCCGACAAAATAAAAGCGGATGTAAGAAACATCCGCATGCACACTAATACTTAGTGATCATTTCTCTATCAACCTGATCGGGTCCATTCTCGTCAGGTGAGAAGCGGATACTTCTTCTTCGTTACCCGAATAATATATCACTCCGCGCCAGACGTGTCAAGGGGTTTTAATAGTTTTTCAAAAGTATTTTTCGCACTTCTGCCTTACCCCGGATCTTAAATAATTAAGGAACACCTGTTTACTTTTTGTTCGGTATATGGTAGAATAAATGCGAACAGACGAACATACATACTTTATTTTGATATTTGATATAGTTAAAAGAGGTGTTTGACATGCTTAAGCCAAGACAGCAGAAGATCCTTGAATTCATGAAGGAAGAGATCTCCACCAAGGGTTATCCCCCTACGGTGAGAGAGATATGCTCCGCCATCGGTATCAAGTCCACTTCCACAGTGCATAAGGATATCGAGACGCTGGTGGGCGAAGGCTATCTTAAGAAAGACCCTTCGAAGCCCAGAGCTCTCATGGTGGTAGATCCTAAGACCAAGTCCGGCCATGTAGACGCAGCCGGCACCGCTCATGCAGCCAAGGAAGATGTCCTTCCCTATAACGTTGTAGAAGTTCCCGTTGTGGGCCGCGTTGCCGCAGGAGAGCCTATCTTCGCAGAACAGAATATAGAGGATTCATTCCCTCTCCCCGACCGCTTCGTTAACGGCGGCAACAACTTCATGCTGAGAGTCAAGGGAGAATCCATGATCGAAGCAGGCATCATGGACGGAGACCTGATCCTGGTCCAGGAGACGCACGAAGCCAGAGACGGCGAGATCGTGGTCGCCCTGATCGACGGCATCGAGACAGGAGCTACGGTCAAGACCTTCTACAGGAAGAACGGTAAGATCTACCTCACTCCCGAGAACAAGACCATGGGTCCTATCATCGTGGACGATGCTACGATCGTAGGTAAGGTCAAGGGCGTATTCAGATATTTCAGTTAAAACAGTAAACTAAAAACGGGCTCATGCCCGTTTTTTTATTTATCCTATGACCAGCGGTACCAGAACAGGTACCGAGAGACACATAAGAAGTCCTATTCCGAAACTGTAAACCACGGTATCTTCTCTGGCAGACCTCTCAACTATCGGCATGCACACGTCCATTGCAGCTACGCCGGGAACGGCGCAGGCTTCCACGTAGCCGATCTTTTGTGCCAGGAAAGGTATGCCGATTATTCCTGCAACTTCCCTGAGTACGTTATGAAGGAAGCTTACGGCAGAAGCTACAGGATATCCTGCCTGAAGGATCACATTAGGCGCGTAGGTATACCAGCCGAAACCGCAGGAGATGGCGATCCCCTCCCTTAATGTCATGGGAGATATGGCAGCATATATTACTCCGCCGATGACGCTTCCCAGAACAGCCGCTATGGGGAAAAGGATTATTCCCGCACCGGCTTTTTTAATGTTCCTGAAAACTGAGCCATCCAAGCCAAGCGTCAGCCCCACTGTGCCTAACAGAAGAACAAGGCAGGCTGTGAGGTACGGATCTGACTTGACCATGAACTCATCCTGCACTCCGAGTTTTTTATAGATCAGGAAGTACCCGACTAACATGCCGGCAGCCACTACTCCCCCGATTATTATGGTGGACTTGATGCCGGCGACATTTGTCCCTGCTTTTTTCACAGGAGCCTCGCCTTTAGGCAGCCTGTCTTCCCCCACGTTTCCGTAGCGATCCATCTTAAGTATCTTTCTCGAAAGAGTGATGCCCAGCACGCTCATGACTATGGTTATTACCGTCACTATGAGCGACTGTATGCCGATGGTCCCCAGGGAATCCACGATCTCTTTATTGGCTCCCATCCTGAGTCCCATCAAAAGGACCAGGAGATAGACCATGAAGTTCATGGCGCTCTCTACCCAGCCCAGCTTTTCTTTTCTGTTGCGGAGCTTCATTCCCACGATATACATGAGTATGAGTGCGCTCCAGCACATTGCAAGCAGTTTCATACGCGTCTTCTACAAAAATTCCTTAAATTCCTTATCAGTTGCTATTCTGAGCCCCATGGATCTGAGGATCTCAGAAGCCTCTTCCACTGTCCTTCCGCCTTCATCCACGTCCATTACGGAGTTTGCAACACCCATGAGTCCTGACTTAGGCGGTATGATCGACGTGATGAGATTGGCTCCCGCGTCTATCCTGTCCTTAAGTCCGGCGATGCCGTCAACGTCAAGGGATGCAGGTATGAGAGCATCAGGATAGAGGATCCTCATCAGAGCGATTATCTTAAGTTCCTCCATACGGTCCGGCGTCCTGACATTTTCCATAGGACTTCCGGGCTGTGGTACGAAACTCATTACCCGAACCTGTCTCGCCCCTATCTCACCCATCGTGAGCAGGGAATCAGCCACATCTTCAGGCGTCTCTCCGACTCCGGAGAGTATGCCCTCCTCGATGAACATGCCGCAGTCCCTCGCGTGGAGTTTGGCGTGCATCCTTTCATCGTAGTCCTGGTCTTTTCTGAGTTTTCTGAACAGCTCCCTGTTATGGGTCTCCTGATAGAGAGCAAAGATATCTGCGCCGGCCTCTTTGAACCTGTCGATGATCTCATCGGGAACCACTCCCGGTGATATCATGACCGAGGTCCCCATCTCCTTGAGTTTTCTGATGATTCTGAGGACCGTTTCAAATTCCTCGCTGTGGTACAAAGGATCCTCGCCCATGGTAAGGTCTATGAGGTTCACTCCGGAGTCCACGAGCGCCTTTGAAAGAGCAAGCACCTCCTCCTCGGTCTTCCTGTATCTTCCGATATCGTTTGATCTTCTGAAATAGCAGAAGTTGCAGTTGTTCCTGCAGTACGTCGTGAAATACACGAAGCCGTAGGCGAATATCTTATCTCCCTGGACCTGACGCCTTATCCCGGACGCCCGTTCAAAAAGAGCCTTTATTTCTTTTTCATCATCGCATTTTAAAATGCGGACTATTTCTTCCTTGTTCATAACAAATGATAAAACTATTTGTGAGTCAGGTCTGACCCGTAGGTATCGAAAAACGTCTTGGAATACTTGAGAAGTTTCCACTCGGGGACCTTGCACTTGGGGCATGGCTTAACAGCCCACTTGTTTCTCAGCCAGCGGGCCGCCCTGGAATTTCTGGAGTTATATACCCTCATCTCCTGCCCGCAGTGGGTGGTTATGATGGCGTATTTCCCGTAACTCTCGATCGTCTTTATTCCGTGGAGTATCCCGCTCCTTGCGGGCCACAGCTTCATCTTCTCCAGAAGGATCAGAAGCTCCACGTTCTTTCTGTAGTATCTCTTCGTATCATCAGCCATAAGTCTCTCCTTATGATGACGAGCCCCTGGATCTCACAGATTCCGGGGGCTCAATGAAATGGCGAGGTGACCGGGAGTCTCACCCGGCTATCTGGATTTAGAGTCCAGGCGATCAATACGATCCTCACCCCACGTTCTTTCACGGCATGGTCTTGAGTATCTCGCCAAGCATCATTGCCGTTCCGATCTCAAGGTTATCATAAACGGCGGTATTTTGCAACCTGGAAGCAGCTTTTTCATCCAATGAAAGCGGAACTCCGGGGCTTGCATACCAGACCTCGCTTCCGAGATATCCGTCCTCAAGCCATCCTCCTTCGTTCGTGAAATCCAGGATGAATCTGTAGTTCTTTATCTCTTCAGGGGAGCCGAGCACGTACTTTCCCGTCTCAAGCGACCTGAAAGCCTCCACAGCCTTCGCGTCCTTGTCATACATGTCAAAGTCGACATCGTGGTTAAGAAGTATCTGAACAGCTTCCTCTCCCACGAGACCGTTTCCGATGACCAGGATCTTTTCCTTCGAAATATCAAAGCCTGCCCTCTTCATCATAGCTCTCATGACCATGATATATCCAAGCGCAGTTGCATAGTTGTTTTCCCCGAAACTGCCGTTGTCTCTTGAAAAAGCCAGATACCTGTCGTCATCAGCCATGAATATGACCCCTGCATCCATCAGAATGGAATTATAGATGCCGTCCACATCGGTCTCTTCGGGAACAAAAGTCCTGAAACCCATTGATCTGACTATTGCGCTGATGCAGTCCGAGAAGGACCCTATAATGCCCTCTCCCTGGGTCACAGGGACCGCTGCCACCAGAAGCTCCGACGCATACTTTTCGTACCTCTCCTTTGAAATCCCGAAGGTATCTCTTACTAGTCCCGCAAGGTCGAAACCGATCTTACCGGCCAGTTCACTGTTATACTTATCCATGCCGTCTGTCATGTGATCTATCCATTCAGTCTTAAGTCTGGTCATAACCGACTCCTTTCTATATGTTAAGAGGTTCTCCGTCTATGAACGACAGAGTCCTTCCGTATCTCTTTATCGTGCGCCCCTTGTCCAGCGCCATGGTGAGCCTCTCTATACCGAACCCGATGCCCACCCAGGTATCGAACACCCCCCAGTTGGCGTCGAGGAAATGAGGGCCATAGGAACCTGAGGCCACTTCCATACCGTTTATCAGTATGTCGAAGGAGACCTTTCCGTAAACTTCAGAGTCCTCCTGCACGAATTCGTATTCGCCCTCCTTGAGTCCGAGAGCCTTCATCGCGTTGAGCGCGAGTCTCTCCAGTTCCTGAAGCTGCTCTCCGTCCTTTACAGAGGCCAGTTCCACCAGGTTAAGCATGGTGAATTCGTTGAGATGCTGGGCTCCCTGGGATTCCTTCCTGAAGCAGGAGCCCATCTCGAAGATCTTTACAGGCTGCTTTGTTATCCTGAGAAGCTCCCTCATCTCCACATAGAGGTTCGGTGCGAGCATCGGTCTCAGGCAGTGCTTACCGTCCACCCAGAATACCTGTTCAAGGAACTGGGATCCGGTATCGATCCCCATCTTCTTAAGAGCGTCTTTTGATACTATCGTGGGCGTGATGACCTCGGTGAAGCCCTCGTCCATAAGCCACTGACACATCTTGTTCCCCGTAATGCGGTACTTTGTCATATGGCGGGAATTCAGAAGGTCGTAGATATCGTTTCTGGCGTATCTCGTAAGCTCTTTTTCAAGCTTGCGGAAATGCTCGTTTCTTTCTTCCTTTGTTTCGAATTCCCTCTCCTGCTCCTCTTCAGGGCAGTTAAGTTCATTCAGTCTTTCTGTCTGTGTAACAGTGTATTTCTCCATTTCAGCACCTCGTGCTCATCCTTTCCCCAGTTGATGAATATGCCCCTGAAATCCGACTCAGAATCCTTATAGTCGGTCATGGTCTCCATGGATCCCAAAAAACATTTTCTGAAGGTCAGCGGTCCCGCATCCCTCATTATATGCTCGCCTTCCTGAGTTATCCGGCCGTCTGATTTTTTGTAATTCTCATAGGCGCAAAATACCTTCTCCTGACCCTTTCCCGCTTTGTTCTCATCACGGAATTCCCCGTAAAGCGTGATATCCGCAAGCTCTTTCAAAAGATTCATGCCGGATGACTTGAGCACCGCTATGGGAGTCTGGCTCGGGATCCTGGCGTCTATCTCAAGGACCTTCAGGTCTTCCCCGTCGTCGATCACTTCCACGTCCATGATGCCCTTCAGGTCAACAAGCTCTGCAAGCTTTACCGCGATCTCAGAGAATCTTTTGCGCTTTTCATCCGGGAGCTTGACGGGGGACGTGATCATATAGCAGTCGTATCCTTTGTCCACGTGCACTTCTGTGATCGTATACGTCCTGTAGTTTCCCGGGATGCCTATGACCTCGATGGAGTAGGAAGGCCCCTCCAGATATTCCTGGATGATATCCCCTTCGGCCTTATTTTTAAGTGCTTCCGACAGTTCTTCCTCGGTGCGGATCTTCTTTACCCCGGTGGATCCGGATCCGTCGGATGGCTTCATTACGTACGGGAGCCTGCCGTCAGGATAATACTTCGGACAGGGTATGCCGTTTTCGATAAACAGCCTGTCAGACTTTATCTTCGACTTGGTTATCTCATAGGCCTCAGGATCGAAGGCAAGCGGTTTACCGTACCTTTCTGCGAGCTCGCATATCTTGGCGAGCAGCTCGTCGTTTTCATTTGCGGGAAGTATTATATCCGCACTCCTGAAAGCTTCGATAACAGCCGGGTCCTCCCTTACCAGATCTCCTGCAGCGAACCTGTCTGCAAGTCCCCCTGCGGGCACCTCCGGATCGATATCTATCAATATACTTTTCATGCCGCAGGCTTTGGCCAGATAGCACGCTTCCGTGCCCTGCAGCCTGCCGCCTATTATGCATATGTTCATTTAAAACCTCATGGCTAACATGTATTTATCCTGAAAGTCGGATCTGGTGGCGAGTTCAACGTGCTCTATCGTCTCCGCTGCCCTGACGGTCTCGTCAAACGCTTCCTCTGAAAGCAGAGCCATCGATGCCCCTATTCCCGCGGAGTTTCCGATTGAAAAGATCTTATCTCTGTCTACATCGGGAATTAGTCCGCAGTTCACGGCGGATTCCTTTCTTATGTATGAACCGAAAGCTCCTGCGATGGATACCTTTTCAAGATCATCCTTCGACATCCCGAGCTCGCTCATCAGCGTTTCCTCGCCGGCCTTGATGGCAGCCTTGGCAAGCTGTATCTCTCTCACGTCCTTCTGGGTTATGGTTATGTCATTTCCTTCAGGATCCCTATACAGGGTGAGATAATATCCCTCATCATTCTTTCCGATGCTGTCTATTATGGCCTGTGGAACACCCTTCTTTGAGAGTTTTTCAGGAGGAAGAAGCTTTCCTGTCTTATCCACTACGCCTGTCCTTACCATCTCTCCTATGGCGTCGATTATGCCTGAACCGCAGATGCCGATCGGCTTGCAGTCGCCGATCACACTGATCTTCACGCCTTCATCCGAAAGGTCAACCCTTTCGATGGCGCCGGACGCGGCACGCATGCCCTGGGCGATGGAACTTCCCTCGAAGGCAGGTCCTGCGGCGGTGGAGCATGTCGCTATCCTTCCGTTTCCGCTGAAAACTATCTCGCCGTTTGTGCCTATATCTATAAAGAGATGCCCCTTGTCCTTTTCCAGTATATCGGTCGCGATCAGGCCGGCTGTAATGTCGGATCCCACGTGGCCTGCGATATTCGGAACAAGCCTGAGTTCAGCGTCATCCGCGCTTCTCAGTCCCAGTTCCTGAGCTTTCCTGATCACAGGGCCCTCAAACTGAGGTTTGAAGGGAGAAACCGCAAGGCTCTTCGGATCGATCCCGAGGAAAAGATGTGACATGGTGGTATTTCCTACCACGACGTATTTTCTGATAGCTGAATAATCAAAAGCAGAACCGTCGATGAAGCCTTCGACAGCTTTGTTTATTCCCTTTATGACGCTCTTGTGAAGGGCTTCAAGGCCGTTCTCATTCTCCATGGTATACTGGATCCTGGAAATGACATCAGCGCCCCAGGTCCCCTGAGGATTCGTGAAGGCGTCAATGTCGAGCATCTCACCGGTCTCCAGATCCCAGAGCATCACTACCACTGTAGTAGTTCCGATATCGACCGACACACCCAGTCCTTCTCCCCTGTCTGCAATGAAGCCTTCAGGGAGTTTCACCAGCTTCTTTTTTCTCTTTGCGGTGGTCTCCACCTCGGGAACGGTTATTATCATACCGTCCTCAGGAGCTACCGCACAGGCAAGCTCATACTTTTCTATTCCTATTGCGGTCCTGATGCGTACCCTGCACTTGAGGCAGGTGCCTTTTCCGCCGCAGTTTCCGTCTATGTTCACTCCGACTTTGGAAGCGCACTCCAGGACGGATGACAGAGCTTTACCTTTATATTCTATATTCATGGGCATGAATCTCATGGAGATCGTTTCGCCCTCTTGTTTTCTTCTCATATTTATCTCACAGAAGTCACAGCCCTTGGAATTACCCATGCATCTCATGCATGCGGGCTCTTTTTCAAGTTCATGGTTGAGCACAAAGAACAGGCCGGCGCAGCTCTTCTGAGGGATCATCATACCGCTGTCCTTTACCTTTACACCGATGGAAGCGCAGTCGAGGATCTTCTCGAACTCCATGGTGCGTCCGACGAACATTCCGTAATACCCGGGTCCGAATTCCTCTGAAAGGAAAACGTTCTTGCCGGGAAACCTCTTCTTCATGTCCGGGATAACGTAGTCTTCCCTCAGAGCCTCTATTCCGGAATCCACATATGAATTCCCCCAGATATCCGCAAAAAGGAATTCCATGATCTTATCCTCGGACTCAAAGAGACATTCTCCGACGGTCATCATGTAGATGTACATTCCTTCCACGTATTCAGGCGGGATCCTGGTGAAATAGTTGCAGTCAAGTACAGCATCGTCCACATATATTTTGCCGTCTCTGAAGGCTTCAGGTCCTACGAATCTCACCAGAGACCTGATGTCTATACCGTCAATGCCGCTTTCCCTTGCTTTCAGTCCCTGCTCCAGCATCCTCTGATGCTTTTTGGAACCTCCGGGCGTGATGCCGCAGGTATTGATAAACCTCTTTTCAGCCCCTGCATGAGCCCTCTCTTCACTTATCCTAATTACTTCGTTCGTCATATCTCGTCTGCAGTCTTTATAAAAAACAAAGGGTGGTCCGTCTCCTTGACTTACCACCCTGTTGTTATAAAAGTTGGTTTTAATTTGAATTCAGGTTAGTTCTAAGTCAGTTCTCTTATTTCAGTCCTGCCCTCTCCTTGAACCTTTCAACGGAGTTGATCTTGATGTCGAGAACTTCAGCTATCCTGAACTTGGCTGCCATGCCGTTGTTTTCTTCTTTGCAAGGCTCTACGTGGCAAAGTCCAAGTCCCATATCTCTTCTGACATCGGACATTGTTACTACGTCGCATAATTCTGCAACGGTCACACCGAGCTTAGAAGCTACATACTCCTTCGCCTCGTCGATCTTCATCTTCTTGGCGAGCTGCATTCTGAGTACCAGGTCACCTGCCGTACGTACTCCTCCCATGCCAGCGCAGATAGCATGTGTAGCCTCCTGGCCCAAAGGATCACCTACGCCTACCTAGAAGCCGTCGATCTTGCCCAGTTCGACGAGAGCCTTGTCAGCTCTTGACATTACGTCAACAGGCATGATCTCTACCATGGGGATACCGCAAACACCCATACCTACGTCAGCGTGTACGGGAATGTTAGCTACCTTGGTGCAGGCCTGAACGAAAGTGATTACTCTGGCCATGTTCCATGCAAAGGACTTGTTGCAGTTGGTATTTACTACAAGTCCGAAAATTGAAGCTCCGGCCTCCTCAGCAAGCTTTACCTGATCATGAGGATAAAGACCTGCAAGACGCTTGCCGTTGTATTTCAGCTTACCATGCATACCGAGAACGAATTCTCCTGCCATTCCGATCTCAACGGGGAAATCAGGATATTTGGTAGTGATGGCTTCACAAGCTCTGAGAGCTGCCAGGAAGTCAGCGTCACCTGCTGCTCCGCAGGTATCAAGGTTCATTCCGTCAGCTCCTACATCATAAGCCTGATCTGCTACGTAGCAGATATCCTTAATGGAATATTCAACTGCTTCCTCCTGTGCTTCAAGAGCTTCCTTGATGTGTCCGTCAGGAAGAAGTGTTGCCCAGTTGCCTGCAGGGCCGTCCGGCTTGGTGTAGAATCCAAGGTCGGGCATGCCGCCGAAAAGCAGAGGCATAGTCGTTACATTAAGAGCCTGTTTCAGTGCTCCTGCGTCACGCTTTGCAACACCCTTAGCGGTCTTGTAGTTGTAGTCTGTGTTTCCGATATCAACAGAGTCACAGCCGAGGCATCTCTCATAGATAAGGGTCTCCATTTCCTTAGGGAGAGGCATCTGGGACTTGACGTTGATCTTGTATCCGCCTGAGTCGTTGGTATTAACGATCTCTTTACCGGGCTCAACGCCAACTACACCGCCGGGCATGGTGATGATCTCATAAAGGCGTTCGAAATCTTCTTCGCTCATGGGATCGATCTTGCCGCGCTTAACGGCATCAGCCATGCCTTCACGCATGTCTGCACGGATCTCTTCCTCGGTCATGAAGACGATCGAACCATCACCCATTCGGCTTTGGTATTTCTTTTCTTCTGCCATATCAACATTCCTTTCTTAATAGTGTTATAGAAATTATCTCTGTTTAGCCTTGAACTTAGCCAGTTCTTCAGCTTCTCTCTCTCCCTCTTCAACTATGTTGTGGATAGCTCTCTGGATATCCTCGGGAAGAGGTTCGGGATGATAATTCTCCAAAATATCGATGGCTTTGGCGTGAGCAGCTTCTGTCATGGTCATTGAACCCTTCTTCTCCCAGGTCTCTCTCTGCGTACGATCGATGTACTTGGTAGTTGAAAGTTCTTTTCTCATGTACTTCAGAGTATGTCTTGTAGCCAGATAGTTGTTGGCAGGACCTACCTCCTTGATAACGTCCAGTGCCAGTGTATCTTTGTTGACGGGGATACCGTATTCGAGTCTCCTTGACATCCTTGAGATCTCCGCGTCACAAAGCAACTGC
Source organism: uncultured Eubacteriales bacterium (assembly GCA_902780845.1). Lineage (GTDB taxonomy): Bacteria > Bacillota > Clostridia > Peptostreptococcales > Anaerovoracaceae > RUG754. Next base: position 3,507 of record CACZGZ010000037.1, on the reverse strand, counting down.
TCATAGCTCATTGTCATACCCATTTCCATCATTCCCATTCCGTAGATCAGGTTGGAGCCTGCAAGCGCGGGAACGACGTTTGTGATGGTCTTTTCATGTCCGAGCTGGACATCGAAGCATTTGCTGTCCGCCTACGTGCCGCCTACGTTAGTAGGTATTCCGTAATAGTGTCCGATCTGGCCGACTGCAGCTGAACACATTGCATGTTCAGGAGCGCCTACCGGAGACTGTGCGGTCTTCATATCCATTATGGTAGTTGATGTACCGTAAAGGATGGGGTTTCCGGGATTCAGGATCTGGGATAAGGTGATTCCGGAAAGGATCTCAGCATTGGTGCAGACCAGCGTACCTGCCATCGTGGCGGGAGTGGTCGCTCCGCAGAGTCCCATGGAAAGGATATCGATGGGAAGTCCGTACTTGGCTGAAAGCCTGATGATGGACGTCTCATTCTCATTCACTTCCAGAGGGCTGTTGGGGCATGCACCCATGGTGATGATGGGCCTTTCCCTCAGCTTATCATATCCGCCCTGGATAAGGGCAGCCATATCGATGAATCTCTGTGTGTTCTTGACACCTTCAAGGTCGTGAGCGAAGTTCTTGGTAAGGTTATTGAGAACTACCTCAGCTTCGTGAAGGGATCTTACCTTCTGGTTTACGTCTCCTGCTGTAACTGCGATTGAGAAGCAGTTGATCTCAGGAATGGCGTCTACGAATCTTGCTACGTTTCCGAGATCCTCCTTGGTGGATTCTCTCAGTTCTCCGGTGTAGGGGTCAAAGATGAACACGCCTGTTCCGAAGTTCTTATAGCAGACCTTCTTGCCTCCGAGAACGGTATCGTTCTTGGGGTCTCTTCCGCAAAGAGTGATCTCTGCGGGTGTGGACTCGATGGCATCATTAACAAGACCCTTGGGGAATCTTACTCTGTCTATTTCATAGTCGACTTCACAGCCAGCTCCTTCAAGTATTTCAAGAGCTTCCTTGCCGTGCATCTGAACTCCGTAGTCATGCATAAGATCCAGCGTCGCTTCATGGATGGCATCGAGATCCTCATTCGTCAGAACATGATAACCGAGCATGTCGGTATCATACGTAAATTTCTTGCTCATGATTCACTCTCCTGTTTAACAGCAAAAAACTAATTAGTGATTTTCGATCCAATCCATTATGAAGTTAACTGTATCAGATGCGTCTTCGCAGTACTGGTCTGCGCCGATCTTGTCTGCCCAGCGTCCTGTTACGGGAGCTCCGCCTACCATGGTCTTTACCTTGTCACGGATACCTGCTTCCTTAAGAGCTTCCTCGATATCCTTCTGAACTGTCATGGTGGTGGTAAGAAGTGCAGATGAACCTACGAAGTCTGCATTATGCTCGATAGCTGCGTCAACGAAGTTCTGTGCGGGAACTTCTCTTCCGAGGTCAACTACCTTGACGCCGTTGGTCTTAACAAGTGAAGCAACGATGCCCTTACCGATATCGTGAACGTCTCCTTCAACGGTTCCGATTACAAGAGTACCCTTCTGCTGAACTTCGGACATATCCATCTTGCCCTCGATCTCTTCAGATACGGTCTTCATTACTTCTGTTGCAAAAATAAGTTCAGGAAGGAAGATCTCGCCCATACCGAACTGATCTCCGAGCTCTTTCATGCCTGCGCTGTATCCCTGTGTAAGCAGTTCAACAAGGTCAAGCCCTTCTGCTTCGGCTTCCTCAAGTGCTTCCATAGCCATATCCTCATCTGCTTCAATGATGGAATCTTTGGCTTTCTCGTAAATTGCTTCTTTAGCCATATTTTTCCTCCAAACAACTATAATTTATGTGCTTCTTTTCATCCGTGCAATATTTTTTACAATACTACGTTTATTATTATACATCTTTTGTGTCCATCTTTGTACAGCATAAAAGGCGATTAGTTTGCAATAGTTTTTTATTTTATTGCCATCATGCATGTTTTGGCAATATTGATATCTTTATCAAAAAAATAACTTTCATAATCGCCTTGCGTATTTCAAAAAAACGGCCGCCTTGTGCAAAATAGTTCAGTAAAATAGCAAACTAATTTTAATAATTGTTAAGGAAGAACAGATTCTTTTATAGTAAAATAATATATATATATTTTTGTTGTTTTTAATAAACCTTTTTTAAGTATAAGAAAACAGGTGATTTTATGGGTAAAGAACTAATTATCAAAACATTAAGACACGAAAAAACAGATGATATCCCCTGGGTCCCCTTTGCCGGCGTTCACGCAGGTAAGTTAAAAGGCTATACAGCTCAGGAGCTCCTCACAGATGAAGACAAGCTTGTAGAATCCCTTCTTGAAGTGGATAAGATCTACACGCCGGATGGTCTTCCTGTACTGTTCGACCTCCAGGTAGAAGCTGAGATCCTCGGATGCGAACTCAAGTGGGCTAAGGACAATCCGCCTTCAGTCAAGTCACATCCCTGGGAAGGACCCGCCAAGGAGATCCCCTGCACATGCAAGATCCCTAATGAAGAAAGCGGCAGGATCCCCATGATCCTGAATGCCATGAGAAGAGTCAAGGCCGAGATCGGCGATAAGACAGCCCTCTACGGACTTATCTGCGGACCTTTCACGCTGGCTTCTCACTTAAGAGGAACTGAGATCTTCATGGATATGGTAAGCGATCCTGAATACACCAAGGCTCTCGTAGGATACTGTGCACAGGTAGCCATCGAGATGTCCAGAATGTACATCGATGCCGGAATGGACGTCATCGCAGTAGTTGACCCTCTGGTATCCCAGATCTCTCCCAAGATGATCAAGAAACTCTTATCAGAGAGCTTCACAGCAGTGTTCGACTACATCAGATCCCGCGGAGCATACTCCTCATTCTTCGTCTGCGGAAACGCTACCAAGCAGATCGAGGTAATGTGCGAGATGGGACCTGACGGAATCTCCATAGACGAGAACGTCAACATGCCTAAGGCTAAGGAAATTACCGACAAGTTCAACATCACTCTCGGAGGAAATATTCCTCTTACCACCACCATGCTCTTCGGTAACCAGCAGGACAACATGAAGTGCGTAGTCGACCTCATCGACTCCGTAAGGGAAGTATCCGACGGAAACTTCATCATAAGCCCCGGCTGCGACATGCCTTACGATACTCCTATCGAGAACACCGTTGCCTGCGCTCAGGCAGTTAAGCATCTCGACTCCACCAGAGAGCTCATCAAGAACTACGAGACTGTAGTTGATACCTCAAACGTTGAGATCCCCGACTACGCTAACTCCGATAAGGTCATCGTAGAGCTCTTCCTGCTGGATCCCGATCAGTGCGCAGCCTGCTTCTACATGAGAGCCGCTGTTGAGGACGCTTATGAAGAGATCAAGGATTTCGCTGAGTACAGAGTATACAAGTATTGCGTCAAGGAAGACATCCCAAGATACGTCAAGATGGGCATGACCAACCTTCCTACAATGACCATAAACGGCGATCAGAGATTCATTTCCATCATTCCTTCCAAGGAAGAACTGATCGCAGC
>CACZGZ010000036.1 GCA_902780845.1 uncultured Eubacteriales bacterium | reverse complement strand
GCCGGCATGTTCGAGACCACCATGGTAGCCATCCTGGTATCCGCCATCTGCGCGCTTATCCGTGAGTACGGCGGCTTCGATGCTTTGCTCAGCTGGATCAAGTCCGTGTTCAAAGGTAAGAAAGGCGGCCTCCTCGGCATGGGCCTTCTGGTCGGAGCCATGGACATCGCTACAGCGAATAACACAGTCGCCATCGTTATGGCCAACCCCATCGCAAAGGAGATCGCAGCCGATTACGGCATCACATCCCGTAAGACCGCATCCATCCTGGACACCTTCTCCTGCGTCTTCCAGGGAGTCATCCCCTACGGCGCGCAGATGCTGGTCGCACTTTCTGCAGCAGCTACCCTGGGCTTCGAGGTAAGCGCCTTCGACGTAATGCCTTTCCTCTTCTACCCTTACATGCTGCTCCTGAGCTCTTTGTTGTTCATCTTCCTGATCGGCGACAGAAAGAAAGCAGAAAAATAACAAAGCAGAATCACACAGGGCCTTCACAAAAGGCCCTTATAATTTTGATATAATCCTGAAGAAGGAGAATCGATGTTAAAGTACGCGCTTATTGTCATCTTAATACTCAACCTGATCAGCTTCACGCTGATGGGTATCGACAAGCGTCTGGCCATAGCGGGCAAGCGCCGCATCCCGGAGAGCACTTTGCTTTTCTGGGGTTTTCTTATGGGCGGACCCGGGCTGCTTCTTGGGTCTCTGGTATTTCACCATAAGACCAGGAAGTGGAAGTTCAGGCTTGGGATACCGGCTGCCCTCATCGTGAACGTGCTTGTGGCTGTGATCCTCTTAAGTGCCTTCGTGTGCTATGACGTGAGATCTGACATCGCATATAAGACGGGCTACGACTGCACGATCGACGAGGCTACTGCAGCTGAACTTAAGGACGGCGGCTACCAGTGCGCACTGGTCCTGGGCTGCGCGGTCTATGCTGACGGAGAACCTTCCGCCATGCTCCGCGACAGGCTGGACACGGGGATCATGCTCTATAAAGAGGGGATCGTTCCGAAACTTCTCTTATCCGGCGACCACGGCCAGGTGGAGTATGACGAGATAAGCGTCATGTACAACTACTGTCTGGAAGCAGGCGTGCCCTCCGATGACATCTTCCTTGACCACGCAGGCTTCAGCACCTATGATTCGGTTTATCGTGCGCAGAGTATATTTTGCGTAGAGAGCATGATCGTGGTCACCCAGACCTATCACGAGTTCCGCGCGCTCTACACTGCCGAGCAGCTGGGAATAGACGCTGTCGGCGTCTCATCCGACCAGCAAAGCTACGCCGGCGCCACCTACCGCGAAGTCCGCGAGGTGCTGGCAAGGGCAAAGGACTTCTTCAAAGTCCTCGTGAAGGCCCCGCCTGTTTACGGCGGCGACCAGATCCCCATCACCGGCAGCCCCGAAATGAGTCATGTGTGATTTTTATAAAAACTTTTGCATATTAGTGCAATAGTGTGATATAATATATCCAAATATCAGGGTGGTGAGATTCTTTGCTGCCCTCAGGGCACACCCACCTTAAGGGCGCAAAGTTATTGACCATAAAAATTCATAGGAGGAATAAGATGGGATTTTTTAAGAAATTATTCGGCGGAGCTGCCGCAGCAGGCGGAGCTGTAGCCGCAGCTAAAGTTGTTCAGAAGGTCAGAGAAAACAATCCCGACGGCATCGGTGATGTAAACGAGGACGGCCAGGTAGATTACAAGGACTACATCGAGGAGACCAAGAAGGCTGCTCAGGAAGTTTACGGCGAAGCTTCCGACAAGGTTAAGGAAAAGGCTCCCGAAGTATCCGAGAAGGTAGGAGCATTCGTAGACGACGCCAAGGATAAGGTACAGGATGCATACGCCAACGTTTCCGATAAGGTAAAGGCTGCTGCTCCCGATCTGAAGGACAAAGTATCCGATTTCGTAGGCGACGCCAAGGAAAAGATCAACGCTGCCGCTCCCGGAGTCATGGACAAAGTTTCTGATTTCGTAGACGACGCTAAGGATAAAGTCGGCGATTTCGTTGGCAGCGTAAAGGACAAGGCTGCTGATGTTATCGACGGAGACCCCGTTGAAGAGATCAAGCAGGAAGTAAAGGAAACTGTGGAAGAAGTTAAGGACGCAGTTGAGGACGCTGTACAGTAAAGTGATATTTATCCCCCGGAAGGTCTTTCCGGGCACTAAAATACCCCGCGGTCATTATGACCCGGGGTATTGTTTTGTCTTTATTCCGGTTTATCAGCCGTTGTATTCTCTCGCGCGTTCCACGTGGATGTACATGCCCGCTTCGCCGATCTGTACCTGATATGCCTGTATCACGAGGTCTACCTTTTCGGTGTAATCCGTTCCCGTAACTGTCGCTGACTGCCCCAGCATGCAGTGATAAGGTCCGCCCTCTCCGATCTCGGCGGGATCTGTCTCCTCAGCCACGTACGGTTCGTCGCTTTCAGGAACGATGTAGTAGGCCGCTCTGTCAAAGGTCTCCTTGAGGGCCTTTTCGAATTTTTCAGGATCGATGCTGATTCCGTAGGCACTCTTGATGAGCTCGCATAATTCAGGGATGTTGACTTCGGATGCGGCAAAGTAGTCCTGCGTATCCATCTTCGTGAAATACCTGTATTTCTGCTCTGTGAGAAGGAGGCCTGCTCCGGTCTCCAGGACGGTATTTGCCTGGTCTCCGAGCTTAACTCCCACGCAGTCCAGCAGTTCTCCCCACTTGACGTCTTCTGTTTCTGCCGCTTCAGGGATATTTTCAGGTGCGTTATACACTGCGCTTACAGTGAAGTCTCCCATGCCGGCTTCAGCGATGCCGGCTTCAAGCCTGCCCTGTAAAACGTCTGACTGTGATTCCAGCGCGTTCTCATCAAGCTTGTCCAGCGTCCCCTTCATAGTCCAGTCGTCGGTGAGCTCCATACCGAGGTCGTACATAACAGTCCCCCCTGTAAGGCAGACTCCCCAGTCGGCGTCCGTGACTTCCGTGAGTCCCTGCTCAACCTTGACATCAACGACCTCGGATGCTGTTCCGGGATCCGTCTGTCCCTCGGGCTCCGCGGGATCCGCAGGATCCTTGTCCTTATCCCCGCAGGCGACCATTCCGAAAGCCAGCATCAGGCAAAGAAACAGCGCCGTAAATTTCATAAAAGCTGTCTTATTTTTCGTCTTCATTTCTCTTCTCCCATTCTTCCCTTGTGATCGAATAAAATCTGCTGTCCCGGTCTTCGCCGGTATAGATGTGATATGCTTTTCTGAGGGTTCCTTCATAAGTGAAGCCGCACTTCTCGATGACCCTCTGGGATCTGTGGTTCACCTCAGATGTGCGGATGGCCATTATGGCCAGATCGTACTTTTCAAAGCCATATTTCATGAGGGCTTTTGCGGCTTCCGTCATATAGCCCTTTCCCCAGCACTCTTCCTTGAGAGCGTAGCCCAGTTCCATGGATCTCACTCCCTCGCGGGCGGTATCATCATAAAGAGATATGTTCCCGATTATCTCGCCGGTGGCCTTTTCCCTTATCGCGTAGCCGTCTCCTCCGGGGATGAACATCTCCCTTAAGATCTTCTTTGATTCCTCAAGGCTTGCATGCGGCTTCCATCCCGCGTTGGGACCCACGTTCGGGTTCGACGCCCAGCTGTAGAGTCCTTTTGCATCCTCTTCAGTGTCCTGCCAGGACGTAAGTCTCAGCCTTTCAGTTTCGATCTCCCAATAATAATCCTTCATAATATCTCATCCTCCCTTCAGCCCTTGTTTTTCAGGGCTTCAGCCAGTCTGCCGTACTCCTTGAGGCTGAGGGTCTCTCCCCTTCTTACGGGGTCGATCCCGGCAGTTTCCAAAGCTTTCATGATCTCCTCACGGGTCACATCGCCTAATACGGATAATGAGTTTGCGACGGTCTTTCTTCTCTGCGCAAAACCCGCCTTTATGACTTTGAACAGGTATTCCTCGTCCCCTGTCTCTACGGGTTTTTCCTTTCTCACGTCGAGCCTCAGAACCGTGCTGTCAACCTTGGGCTGAGGTACGAAGACGGTCTTCGGCACCTTCACCAGTTCCGTAACTTCAGAGAAGTACTGCACCATGAGGGATATCGCTCCGCACTCCTTCTTTCCGGGCGCGGCCTTCAGCCTGTCCGCCACTTCCTTCTGCATCATGACCGTGATGGTCTCAGCCCCTATATCCTCTTCAAGGAGCTTCATGATGATGGGGGTCGTGATGTAGTAGGGCAGGTTTCCGATGACCCTGACCTTCCCGGAGAAGTCTTCATCTGCGATGAGCTCCTTAAGATCGGTCTTAAGGATGTCCTGGTTCACGACTTCCACGTTGTCCAGGTCTCCCAGGGTATACTGAAGTACGGGCAAAAGATCCGTATCGATCTCCACCGCGATGACCTTTTTAGCAGCCTGCGCCGCCTCTCTTGTTATTACTCCGATACCGGGTCCGATCTCTATCACCAGATCCTCCGGCCCGATCCCGGAGCCTTCGATTATCCTGTCTATTATGTTTTTATCCGTAAGGAAGTTCTGCCCCAGGCTCTTGGAATTCCTGAATCCGAACCTATCTCTGATCTCCCTTATTTCGGATGGTGAATATAGCTTCATAGAGTTCCTCTCTCTTTATGCCAAAGCCGCTGAGCTTCCTTAAGAATCCCTTTGCGTTGGCGTATCCTATGCCGAGGGCCTTGCCCGCTTCCTGCCGGAGTTCTTTGGACCCTTCTCCGCCGCTTAGACCCAGTTCATCCAGGTCATTCATGGTGATCCGGTTCTTTGCGGAAATATCCTCTTCAAGGGGGGCTTTCCTCTTCATCAGGTCCCTCGCCCTTAAAAGCGCCCCGGCTATGACCTCGGGCTCAGCGTTCTCAACTCCCACGTCGCCCTTCTTAAGGGCGTCTTTTCTTGCGATATATGCCTGGCCCGCGTCCGGGAATCTCTCTGTGAGCTTTCGCCTTATCTCCTCTCCGGAGTGATCGGGGTCAGTAAATATTATTATACCCCTCTCGGAATAAGCCTTTTCGATCTGCTCCCAGGTTTCCCGTCTTATGCCGAAGCCGTGGGTCTCAATTGTGAAACAGTCCACGGCTCTCTTCAGGTTTATGGTGTCATCTCTTCCTTCTACGATGACGGTTTCATTGATTTTAACGAGATCAGCCATTGGAATCTCCCGATCCTCCTTCGGCACTGCCATCTCCGGAAGCTTCTCCTGAACCTTCGGCAGCCTCGTCTTCGGTCCCTTCTCCCTCTGCGTTATCCGCCTGGGCGGCCTCAGCCTCCTGGATCTTTCGGTTTGCCTCCGCCTCTTCAACGGCCTTCTCAGTGCTTCCCTTGAAGATGGTCTCCTCACCCTCGCTGGCAGCCCTGATCTCAGGCAGTATAAAGAGTATCTCATTACCCTTTATGAGCCTGAGCTGCCTCCTGGCAAGGCCCTCCATGTACTGATCGGAGTCGATGGTCTCCTGCTGCAGTTTCAGGTCTTCCACCGTCTCCTTCAGTTTCTTGTTCTCCGCTTCAAGTTCGGCCTTCTGTTTGTTGAGGTCCAGGATCTTCACCGCGGACAGCACAAAATACGCCACCACGATGATGAGAGCCAAAAGCATGAGAAGTTTCCAGATGTTCAGTTTTCTCTTTCTGGCCTGAATCTGTGCCAGTTCCCCTTTTCTTTCTGCCATTCTGTTCAATCCCCTTTTTTAACTTCTGATACTTAGTTTACAGGAAATCCAAAGGATTATACGCTACGCCATCGATCCTGATCTCGAAGTGGCAATGAGGACCGGTGGACCAGCCTGTGCTTCCTACAGCAGCTATGGTCTGTCCCTGGAATACCTGCTCGCCTACCGATACGTAGATGCTGGAGCAGTGTCCGTAACGCGTCATGTATCCGCCGCCGTGGTCGATATCCACGCAAAGTCCGTAGCCTCCGTTCCAGCCGGCAGTAATAACAGTTCCGCCGTCTGATGCCATGATCGGAGTTCCTGTGGACGCACCGATATCTATACCTTCGTGCATCCTTCCCCAACGCCATCCGAAGCTGGATGTGTCAACACCGCCGTTTACGGGAAGTATGAAGGTTCCGGATCCTACTGTAGGCGGTCTCTCCTTTGTTCCCTTGATGATTACCTTGGTAACAGGCTGGATGATGACTTCGTTCCTGAGATCCTCACGGTTCACGATCTCGCCGTTTAACCTGGTGACTCTGGCGGTAACTGCGCGCTTTCCGTCAGAACCCGCGGTCTGGACGAACTCATCTCCCTCGTAGTAGCTGTCTGACTCTACGGTCTTGGTCTCATACTTGATGGTCTCCGTGAAGGTCTCTTCTCCTACCGTCTTTACTGTCAGGATGGGAACTTCTTCCTTGATGACAGTCTCGTTTCCGTTCTCATCCGTAGTTCTGTATTCGTTTATCGTTCCCTGATCGATGATCTTGAGAAGCGCGTCCTTACTGTTTATCTGTGTGAGCGGAGTGTCGACCTCGCTGATACGGACTTTCTCGTTGATCCCCACGTAGTCGTAATCTCCGGCATTTCCACTGATGTACCTGTTTATTATGGTCTGCACCACGCTGTTTCCGACCTCTTCAGACTGCACGGTACCTATCCTGATGCCGTTTACATAGAAGCCGTAGGCCTTTGTCTGGATGTCGCCCATATAGGTGAACTTCTTGAGTACGTTGTCGGGCTTGTCGATCTCCTTCTTGAACGAAAGTACCGGCTTGAAGGTGATATCGCTGTCCCCGTCTATGGCTACCTTGAGTCCGTACTCCTGGGTGAGCTCTTCTGATGCCAGATCAAGCACTTCCAGTACGTCCTTCTGTTCTCTTACTATACCCATGGTCCTGCCGTTATACGAGTAGGAGTAGTTGATATAGTGCGAGAACAGGAAAGCGATGGCGAGTCCTGACACGATGAAATAGAAAGCGCCGTTCTGGATCTGCCTTCTGTACTTGATAAGGGACATTCTGGTATCGTGAACCCTTCTTAAAAAGAGTATGCCAAAATACGTGATCCCCCAGGATATGTGGTCCAGGATCCAGTCAACGACCGTGACAAGGCTTCCTGCAAGGTCCACGAGCCATTCCGCTCCAACCTTCAGGATCTCAAAGGTTTCATCAAGTATATCGTCTGCTAGGTCAACTAATATGGCACCGATCAACCAAAGTTTTTCGATCAAAGCTTGCCGTTTTGCCATAGTTCTGCTTCTCCCATTCTTTCTCTTGCACAGCTGCAGCGTCTGCCGTTCTCGTCTATTCCGGTGTCGCTGCACTTAGGGCAGAGATATTTTACGTCTGTATAGTCAAGGGCATAGTTGTTCTCCGTAAGGAGGATCGCCCTTTCCTTCTCTAAATTTCTGATCTCCTGCTTTACGGAATCCATGTCGCTTACGGTGGATCCTCCCAGGAGTCCTCTTGATATTCTACTGGATAAAGATTGTAGATTTATGTCGATTTGGCGAATTTCCGGTAATTTATCGTACACTTCCCGGCGTCTTCCCTCAGCTCTCTTCTCCGCCTGGCTCCTGAGATACTCGTAGTATTTGTTCAGCGTGTTCTGTGAAACGTTGACTCTCTGGTTCACGTCTCTGCCCCAGGTGTCCGCCTCCTGTTTCCAGTTCTCAAGCACCTTGTTAACATATCTCAGGTTGGGATTCTGTGTGAAACCGGCCTTTTCGCAGGCTTCCAGGATCCTGTCCATGGAGAAGTGCATCTCGTCCATCCAGCTGTCCACCATCCGCCTTTCGGCTTCGGTGATATTCCTCTTGAGTCCCAGGGAGTTCAGTATCCTCCTGTAGGAACCCTGTCTCTCCGAGGTCTTCTCGAGGTAGGCCTTTACCATGTCTCCGGTCTTGAGCCCTTCCTTTGCCCAGGCGAGCACCACTTTGGAGATGTAGTTTATGCCTGTCTTTCCGATCTCGGTGCAGTAGTCGAAGGCCTCGTAGATCACCTCGTCCGTCACGCCCAGATCCTTCGTCCAGGAGCCTATCTCCTGAAGTTCCTTGCCGTTGAGCGGTCTTCCCAGCATGTCCTCGGCAGCTTCGGTGAGCTTTCTGAAGTCTCCTTCGGAACCGCTTCCGATCACGTCCTCCTCTTCCTTCTCAGCCGGCTTCGACGCTGCCTTAAGTGCTGCCTGCTCTCCTGAATAGAGCTGCTCCCTGAGGTTCAGGAAGATCACGGTGTAGTCGTCTTCGTCCTCCCGGATCTCCACAACGTTCATCCTCTCCCAGTATTCCCAGGCCTCGCGCAGCCGGTCCTCATCCATTCTCAGGACCTCCGCCATCAGTGCGGACTTCAGCGCCATCCCGTGTTCGGAGCAAAACAAACCGTAGAGATACGCTTTCACGTAGTCTCCGGGGGCTTCCGTCATATATTCGTTTATAAAAACGTTTTCAACATCGGTGGTAAAAAGGTAGTAATCCTTTATCTTACCTTTGTCAAATCTCATTCAGTCTGTCTCCCTTACGCCATGTCACTGAACTTGGTGTACCTTGCCACCCAGGTGAGTTCCACCGTTTCAGTCGGGCCGGAACGGTTCTTGGCGATATTTATCTCACAGACTCCGGGTTTCTCGGAGTTTTCTTTGTTGTAGTATTCGTCTCTGTAGAGGAACATTACCACGTCGGCATCCTGCTCAATAGCTCCGGATTCACGGAGGTCAGCCAGGTTGGGCCTGTGATCGGTCCTGAGTTCCGGCGCACGTGAAAGCTGCGAAAGGGCGATGACCGGGCAGTCCATCTCTCTTGCGAGGAGCTTCAGGTTCCTGGAGATAGCTGAGATCTCCACCTGACGGTTGTCGCTCTTTTCGGGGGAGCTCATTAGCTGGAGATAGTCGATGACTATCAGGTCCAGACCCTTTTCCGCCTTGAGCCTTCTGCACTTGTTCCTTATCTCTATCAGCGAGATGCCGGGGGTGTCGTCTATGAAGATCTTGGCCTTCTGCATCTCGTCCAGGGCCAGGTTCACCCTGTCCCAATCCTTCTTGTCCAGGTTTCCTCTCTGGAGCTTGGATGATTCCACCCTTGCCTGGGATGAGAGAAGTCTCTGTCCCAGCTGTTCCTTCGACATCTCAAGGCTGAAGATCATTACGGTGGAGCCTTCCTTGACGGCGCTCTGCTGCGCGATGTTCAGCGCAAAGGCAGTCTTTCCCATGGCGGGACGGGCTGCGATGATGACGAGGTTGGACTTCTGGAGTCCGTTCAGCTTATCGTCGAGATCTCTGAATCCTGTGGGTGTTCCCAGTACCTTTCCCTGGTTCTTTGCGGCTTCGTCTATGTCCTGGATGTTGGTGAGAAGTACGGACTGTACGTCGCTGTAGTCGCTCTTCTGGTTGCGCTGGGCGATGCTGAAGATGCTCTTTTCAGCGTAATCCAGGATCTCGGTGGCGTCCATGTTGGCGCGGTAGCCCTTGTCCGTTATATCTTCTGCCGCTGTGATCATCTTTCTCAAAGTAGCCTTTTCGGATACTATCTTCGCGTACTCAGCCGCGTTTATGGTCGAAGGCACGTCAAGAGTGAGCTGTGCGACGTAGGCTCTTCCGCCTACCATCTTGAGGACGCCTCTTTTCTTCAGCTCCTCGGATACTGTCAGCACGTCCACAGCCTTGTTTTCTTTATACAGTTCAACTATCGCCGCGAAGATCTCCTTGTTTGCGGAATCGTAAAACTCATCTTCCTTTACGTGTTCCATAACATCGAAGAGAACTTCCTTGTTCAGCATGACGGCGCCGAGTACCGATCTCTCGGCCTCTTCATTATGAGGAGGGATCCTCTCTGCCATTTCCTTACCTCCGGTCACTACTCAGAGACTACGTTTACTTTGACCTTTCCGGAAATCTCTGTGAAAAGTTTAACATTAACATCGGTCATGCCTGTAGCCTTGATGGGGCTGTCCAGCTGGATCTTCTTCTTGTCGATATCGAAGCCCATCTGGTTAAGGGCGTCAGCGATGTCCTTGGATGTTACGGAGCCGAAGACCTTGCCGTCCTTTCCGGCCTTGGTCCTTACTTCAACTGTAACTTCCTCCAGCTTCTTCTTGAGTTCAAGAGCTGCGGCCTTGTCCTCTGCGAACTTTTTAGCCATAGCTTCCTTCTTCTTCTCGAGCTGCTTTATGTTCTGGGCTGTAGCCTCAACTGCCAGACCCCTGGGGATCAGCATGTTTCTGGCGTATCCGTCTGATACGTTAGCTACGTCTCCGGCCTTGCCGGTGCCTCTTACGTCTTCCAAAAGAATTACTTTCATACGTTTGATTCCTCCGTTATCTCCATTATTTTCTTTATAGCGCCTTCGACTGACAGGTCTACCTGGGCTCCGGCGTTGTTAAGATGTCCTCCGCCGCCCATCTTTTCCATGATGACCTGCACGTTCACGTCCCCGAGGGACCTGGCGCTTATAACTGTCCTTCTGTCCATGTTCCTTCCGCAGGCGAATGACGCTCTGATTCCCTTTAAGGAGAGCAGTCTGTCCGCGAGCTGTGCGCAAAGAAGCTGCGCGTCGCTTCTCTTCTCATCAAAGGAGGCCAAAGCTATTCCGTTACCCATGATGACCGCTTCGGAAAGGGCTTTTCCCTTCATCCTCGCGTAGTCCGGGGCTTCCTGGAAGAACCTCTTGACCTCGGTGGGGTCTGCGCCCTGACGCCTCAGCCATGCTGCGGCTTCGAAGGTCCTGACTCCGGTCCTTGAAGAGAAGTAGTTCGTGTCAACGATGATTCCCGCAAGGAGAGCTTCTGCCTCGAGTTTGTCCATCTCACGTCTCGGAAGCATGTATTCCAGTATCTCCGTGACCAGTTCCGATGCCGATGAAGCGTAGGACTCCATGTAGTTCAGGAGCGGGAACTCTATCGAGGGCTCCATCTTTCTGTGATGGTCGATGACGACCTGCTTCTCCGATATCTGAAGCAGTTCGGGGCACTGGACTATATCAGGCCTGTGGGTATCCACGACTATCACCAGGCTGTCCTTTTCGCACATTGAAATGGCCCTTTCACAGCCGATGAGGTTGTATTTGCCGCTGTCTCTTGCCTGAGAGAGCAGATCCTCCAGGGATTCGTTGGGATTTTCGATGACTATGTAGGGGTTCTTTCCGTTCACCATACAGAGTCTGGCGATACCGAGGGCCGCTCCGAAGCTGTCCATATCGGTATACCTGTGTCCCATGATGAATATCCTGGATGCCTGGCTTATGAGAAGGGTGAGGGCATGGCCTACTATCCTTGACTTTCCCTTGTTTCTCTTCTCCACGCTCTGGAGTTTTCCTCCGTAGTATTCGGTCTTGTTTATATGCTTGATGACCGCCTGATCTCCGCCTCTTCCGAGAGCCATATCCAGAGCTCCGTCGGCGTAATCCTCGGTGATATCCATGGTCTTGCCGCCTACTCCGATACCTATCGAAAGGCTGGCGGGGAAGTCTGTTCCGGAGTTGAGTTTCCTCACTTCGTCCAGGATCTCAAACTTCCTGAACCCTTCTTTTTCAAGGTTTCCCTGCGCGAACCACACCATGTATTTGTTGTTCTTGATGCGGCCCACCGAGGCGTTCAAGCCGTTTGCCCAGTCTCTTATGATCTTCTCTATGGCGGCAGCGAGATTTGCGCTTCCATTTTCAAGCTGAGCTTCGATCAGTTCGTCGTAGTTGTCGATCTGGATCTTGGCGATACAGGGCTTTTCGTCGTTATATCTGTCCTTGAGTTCCTCGAATCCCGTGACATCCAGGAACACTACCGCAAGCACGTTCTCGTCGTCCGTCTCATGGTAGGGCACTACTTTGAACTTCTTCTCATTTCTGCTGAGTATTGGATGTTTCCTGTTCTCAGCAATGTCAAAGAGATCCTGTGCCTTGAAGCCTGTCAGGGTGAAGACGTCCGCCCCTACGATACCCTCGTAGAGGAACACTTCTCCCATGTGCTCGTTGGCGCTGAGGACCTTTCCCTGTCTGTCTATGGTTATATGCGGAACAGGTATATTATTATTGTTTTGCTTAATGTTTTCCATCTCTGATACTCCACATGGTCACAAAAACTCAAAGTAATTATACCACATAATTCTTTTATTTGCATCTACAAGATATAGTGGAAAATGCCCCGTGATTCCGCTATTATCTACTATTATGTATACCATTGCTTTTTTCTGCCTGTCCCGGAACATACGAAAAGAGAGTGTTTCACGTGAAACACTCTCTTCGTTTTCTTTCCTTTTATCCTGTTTCCCCGGGAGAACCGTATCTAGTTTTTCAGGCTCTCCAGCATCTCTATGAGTCTCTCAAGTTCGTCCCTTGAGAAGAATTCGATCTCTATCTTTCCCTTTTTACCGGTCTTTCTGATGCTTACCCTGGTTCCCAGAGCTTCCTTCAGATCGGCTTCGACCCTTGCCACGTCCGGATCCTTGGGCTTTCTTCCTGCTTTCTTTCTTTTAGCTGCAGGTTCTTCGGAGGCGAGTCTCTCAGCCTCTCTTACCGAAAGTCCGTCTTTCAGGATCATCTCGGTGATCTTTTTCTGCCTTTCCTCATCCTCAACGCTTAAGAGGGCTCTGCCGTGGCCGGCGCTGAGCTTTCCTTCAGAGATCAGTTCCCTGATATCTTCCGGCAGTTTGAGGAGTCTTAAGGAATTCGCTATATACGGTCTGCTCTTTCCTACGCTCTTTGATACCTGCTCCTGGGTGAGTCCGTAGGAAGCTATCATCTGATTGAGACCTTCTGCTTCTTCGAGGGGGTTGAGATCCTCTCTCTGCATGTTCTCCACTATGGCCAGCAGCATGTTCTGCTCGTCATCCAGTTCCCTTACGATGCAGGGAACTTCCTTGAGTTCAGCCTTGACGGAAGCTCTCCAGCGTCTCTCACCTGCGACGATCTCGTAGGTTTTTCCTTTCTTTCTGACTATGAGGGGCTGGATTATGCCGTTTTCCCTGATGGAAGCGGCAAGTTCCGCGATCTTTTCCTCATCAAAGGTCTTTCTGGGCTGATTGACGTTGGGCTTGACGTCATGAATGCTTATATATCTGACCGCCTCAGCGCTGTCATCCCTGCTTTCCTGCGTTCCGGACCCCTTCGCAGCGGCGATCTGTGCCTCCGCGCCTCTTGACACGGGGACAGAATCCGCAAATAAAGCGTCAAGTCCCCTTCCAAGGCCTCCCTTTTTAGTTCCTGCCATTTACTCTTCCTCCAGTTCTAAGAATTCATCAGCAAAATCTCTGTAAGCCTCTGCTCCTCTGGATTTAGGGTCATACTTGATGATCGGCAGGCCGAAACTGGGTGCCTCAGCCAGTCTGACGTTTCTGGGAATAACGGTTGAATATACTTTGTCTCCGAAATACTTCTTTACTTCCTGAACTACAGCGATGGAGAGGTTCGTCCTTCCGTCGAACATGCTGAGGACGACGCCCTGGATCTCAAGCTTGGGGTTCAGGCTCTTCTTAACGAGCTCGATGGTGCTCACCAGCTGGCTTACGCCTTCGAGAGCGTAGAATTCGCACTGGATAGGGATCAGCACTGAATCTACTGCTGTAAGGGAATTGATGGTGAGAAGTCCCAGTGAGGGAGGGCAGTCTATGAAGATGTAGTCATAGTCGTCCCTAACCTTGTCCAGTCCGATCTTGAGGGTCTTCTCCCTCTCTTCGATCTGGACGAGCTCAACTTCAGCTCCCGCCAGGTCAACGCTTGCCGGGATCAGGTCAAGGTTCTCAGTGCTCGTGTGCATGATAGCCTTCCTGGGATCGTAGTTCTTGTCTATAAGAATGTTGTATACGGTGTTCTTAAGGTTTCTCTTGGACACACCAATTCCGCTCGTGGTATTCCCCTGGGGATCGATATCCAGTATCAGAACTTTCTTGCCTTTCATGGCCAGACATGCGGCAAGATTGATATTGGTAGTGGTCTTTCCAACGCCACCCTTTTGATTAAATATTGCTATTGCTTTACCCACGTTGATCCTCCTTATCTCATGTACGTATATTATACTACAAACAGATAAGAATTACTACAATAAATGCAATAAAAAACGAAAAAATAAAAAGATGTTTCACGTGAAACATCTTCGTTTTATATATTGTTATATATTTAACAATATTATCATTTCCCCAGGGGTTCCTTAAGCGGTGTACCCGCCTTTCTGGGGTATGCCTTAGGGGTGTTCCTGACCTTCTCTATCACAAGGATCCTGTGGTCAAGCCCGTATTCCTCCATGGTGGTCTCCCTGATGTCAACAAGGCTTCCGCCCAGTGTTTTCAAGGCTTTCTCCGCATCCTTCACTTCCTGGTCCGCCCCGGGTCCCTTATATGCCAGGAGGTATCCTCCCACCTTTATGAAGGGAAGGCAGTACTCAGAAAGGGTCGCCAGATTTGAAACCGCGCGTGAAACGCAGAGGTCGTACTTTTCCCTGTGTTCCCTGTTCCTCGCGACGTCTTCCGCCCTGCCGTGGACAAGGGTGATGTTCGTTATATCCAGTCCGCCCGCCAGCTCATCTATGATCCTGAGTCTTTTGTTCAGTGAGTCCAGCAGGGTGAAGTGTTTATCGGGAGCGTATACCGCAAGGGGGATTCCCGGGAAGCCTCCTCCCGTGCCCACGTCTATTATATTCTTTGCGCTCTGAAATTCCGGAAAGTCCACGCACATCAAAGAATCCGCGTTGTGCTTGATCCTGAACTCCGCGGGGTCAGTGATATTAGTCAGGTTCACCTTCTCGTTCCAGGAAAGGATACCCTCCATGTACTTTTCAAGTTTCAGCTTCTGTTCTTCGGTGAGTTTCAATTCTTCTCTCTTCTCTTCTTTTCAAGGTATACCATGAGGACGTTTATATCTGCGGGGGACACCCCGGAGATGCGGGATGCCTGGCCGATGCTCAGGGGCCTTACCTGCCCCAGCTTCTGCCTTGCTTCTATCCTTAAGCCTTCGATCTCGTCGTAGTCCATATCTTCAGAAAGCTTCCTGTCCTCCAGCCTCTTATATCTCTCTATCTGACGAAGCTGTTTGTCGATGTAGCCTTCGTACTTGATCTCCACTTCCAGCTGGGTCTTTTCGTGGTATGTCAGCTCCGGCCTGGTCTCGTCGTCGATCTCCTTAAGATCGTCGTAGTTTATCTGGGGGCGCTTGAGAAGTTCCATGAAGCTGGTCCTTCCCTCGACCTCGGAGGTGCCGTGTGAAATGAGGAAATCCCTCAGTTCATCGGCTCCCAGGCTCTTCTTCTCAAGCCTTTCCTTCTCGGCTTTCACGGCCTCCATCTTCCTGAGATACCTCTGATACCTCTCCTCGTCAGCAAGGCCGATCCTGTATGACTTCTCCGTCAGGCGCTGGTCAGCGTTATCCTGTCTTAAAAGCAGCCTGTATTCTGCGCGGGAAGTCATGATCCTGTAGGGTTCGTTGGTTCCCTTGGTTACCAGGTCGTCGATGAGCACTCCGATGTAGGCTTCATCGCGTCCCAGTACGAAAGGTTCCTTTCCTTCGATCTTGAGAGCGGCGTTTATTCCCGCCATGAGTCCCTGGCAGGCAGCCTCCTCATAGCCGGATGACCCGTTGAACTGCCCTGCGCAAAACAGATTCTCCAGACCTCTGTACTCGAGGCTGAGTTTCAGATCCTGCGGGTCGATGGAATCGTATTCGATCGCATAGGCCGGTCTCACGATCCTGATGTTCTCAAGGCCGGGGATGGTCTTATAGAAATCCCTCTGCACATCCTCGGGAAGCGATGATGACATGCCCTGGATGTACATCTCGTCAGTGTCCAGGCCTTCGGGCTCCACGAAGAGCTGGTGGCGTTCCTTATCCTTGAAGCGGTTCACCTTATCCTCGATTGACGGGCAGTATCTGGGGCCGATGCCCTCGATCTGTCCTCCGAAGAGGGCCGATCTGTGGAAATTCGCGCGGATCACCTTATGGGTCTCCTCATTGGTGTAGCTCAGCCAGCAGAGTCCCTTGTTCTCTCCGATATCGTCATCCATGAAGGAGAATGGGACTATCTCCTCGTCTCCCTTCTGTTCTGCCATTTTGGAATAGTCCAGGCTCTGGCCCAGGCATCTCGCGGGGGTGCCGGTCTTGAAACGCCTGAGTTTCATGCCTTTGGCCCTTAAATTGTCCGCGAGTTCCACGGAAGGAGCCAGGCCGTTGGGTCCGCTCATGAAGGCGGCGTCTCCTATGAAGATCTTTCCCCTTAAGAAGGTGCCGGTAGCGAGGATAACTGCCTTCGCCTTATAGTATGTATGCGTTCTGGTGATGACTCCTGTGACCTTGCCGTCTTCAACGATGAGGTCCGTCACCTCTCCCTGCCTCATATCGAGGTTGGGGGTGTGCTCCAGGGTCTTTTTCATCTCCAGATGATATCTGTTCTTATCCGCCTGAGCCCTAAGGGAATGGACCGCAGGGCCCTTTGCGGTATTCAGCATCTTGACCTGAATGAAGCTCTTGTCGATGTTCCTTCCCATCTCTCCTCCGAGAGCGTCGATCTCTCTTACGAGATGGCCTTTGCCGGTCCCGCCGATCGATGGGTTGCAGGGCATCATGGCGATGGCTTCCAGGTTTATGCTGAACATGAGAGTGCTGTGTCCCATGCGTGCTGAAGCAAGGGCTGCCTCGCATCCCGCGTGCCCCGCTCCTATCACTATGACGTCATATTCTCCCATGTAGATGGCGTGCTGAAGCAAGGGCTGCCTCGCATCCCGCGTGCCCCGCTCCTATCACTATGACGTCATATTCTCCCATGTAGATGTGTTCCATATTTTCACCTTTTATGACATTGACTCTCTGTTTGCATATTTTGATTCTACTGATTGACAGCGCCCGTTGTGTCAAATGTCTCGATATTATACGAATTGACACAAAAAAACTTTACCTTGTGTCAATCATTTAAAAAACAGGGCTTCTGACACACTTTTTTAAGTATGAGCTGTGTCAAAATAACCCGATAATCAGAATCTGACACAATTATTCATTATAGTTTGCATATTTGTGTCAAAGAAAGAAATCTAGCTTCATTTGACACAAAAAAGTTGTGTCAAACCTTCCGGTTTTCAATCTTTTGACACAATCAGTCGATATTTTGTGTCAAAGGGTTTCTATTTTCCAAAATTGACACAAGTGATATATGTCGTATTATAAAATATCTTATCCTTTAAAAACTGATACAAGCAACATTTCTGCAAAATACTATTTGCCCAGGCAGAAGCGCCTGAATACTTCGTTTATGATGTCGTCCCCTACCTCTTCACCTATTATGAGACCGAGGGAAGCGTAGGCCTGATTAACGTCTATCTCTATAAGTTCCAGCGGTTCTCCAAGACCGACCAGAGAAATGGCGTCAGACAGAGATTGCTTCGCTTCCTTAAGGAGCGCTTCATGTCTCGCATTCGTCACGATAAGGCTGGACTTCTGTGATACCTCTCCTCCGTAGACCATTTCTTTGATGGCAGATTCAAGTTCCGAGATCCCCTCGTCATTTGCCACTGATGCTTCGATGAAAACTGCATCAGGAAGAGCTGACCTCAGTTCTTCCTCGTCCAGCTTTCTCTTAAGGTCTGACTTGTTCATGAGACAGATGACCTTGCGGCCTGCGGCGGCTTCAAGGATCTCCCTGTCCTCATCGCTTAACTCACGGCTCAGATCCGCTATGAATATGATGAGGTCAGCTTTGTTGAAGGCTTCCTTGCTCTTCTCTATTCCTATCTTTTCTATGGTATCATCGGTCTTTCTGATACCCGCTGTATCCGTCAGGATCACGGGGATGCCCCCGATGGAAAGATCTTCTTCGATCACGTCCCTGGTGGTGCCGGGAATAGCCGTTACTATGGCTCTGCTCTCTTTGAGCAAGGCGTTCATCAGGGATGACTTGCCGACGTTCGGCTTTCCTATAATGGATATCCTCAGTCCCTCTCTCATGATACGTCCTGTGTCAGCGGTATCGAGGAGTTTCGCGACGTCATCTCTTATTCCGCTGAGTCCTGTGCCGAGCTTGTCGTAAGTCACTTCCTCGATATCCTCATCCGGATAATCTATGTTCACTGTGAGGTCCACCAGAACGTCCACCAGGCGCTGCCTGAGAGATCTGATCTTATCTGAGAATCCTCCCTGAAGCTGGTCAAGGGCTACCTCAAAGGTCTTTTCCGTCTTAGATCTTATGAGGTCTATCACTGCTTCCGCCTGTGAAAGATCCAGCCTCCCGTTAAGGAAAGCCCTCTTGGTGAACTCTCCGGGCTCTGCCATGCGCGCGCCGTTATCGAGGCACAGGGAAAGGATCTTTTTAAGAGATACGACAGATCCGTGACACTGGATCTCGCAGACGTCTTCTGCGGTATAGCTCTTAGGTCCCCTGAATCCGCAGACCATCACTTCGTCCACGGTATCTCCGGTATCCGGATCCTTGATGTGGCCGTAGACCATCATCCGGTCCTCGATCTTACCGGTGAATATCTTACGGACCACGTCAAAGGCATCGTCACCCGATATCCTGATGACTCCGATCCCGCCTTCTCCATATGCAGTTGAAATCGCTGCAATTGTATCTTCTTTCACATCATTCTCCTGATAATTCGTGTATTTGTTATTCATTATTTTTTCATACGGACTCATACATAAGGGAGTTTCCGCAGCGCAGGTACTTAGCGACCGGCAATCGAAAGCGCAGACGGAGCTTAGCACCGCTGCGCGAGGACTTTGAGCTCGAGCGACTCCCGTTGTATGATGGACGTATATGAAAAAATAATAAAAAACAAACCTCATCGACATTATATCTTAATTCGATGAGGTTTAAAAGACTATTTTAATTCGATAATGACTCTTCTGTAAGGGTCTTCTCCCTCTGACCTTGTGGTCACGTGGGGATGATTCTGAAGAGTGGCGTGTATTACCTTTCTCTCATAAGGATTCATGGGCTCCAGCTTGACAGGCCTCTTGCTTCTGGTGACCTTGCCAGCCAGGCGGAATGCCAGGGCTTCAAGTGTCCTTTCGCGCTTAGCTCTGTAGTTCTCTGCGTCAACAACTACTCTGGTGTACTTGTTGCTGTCCTTGTTTACAACAAGGCTTACGAGATACTGGATGGAGTCGAGAGTCTGGCCGCGCTTTCCGATGATGGTTCCGGAATCCTTTCCCTGGATGTTCAGGTAGATGGTTTCCTTTCCCATTTTTCCGGATACTTCACAGTCAAGACCCATTTCTTTTATAACTTCTCTTAAGAAGGTTATAGCCTTATGGTCTTCCAGAACTGTTAATTCCTCTTCGGGATCTTCTCTTAAGACTGACAGTTCGGGCTTCTTCGTCTTGTTTTCTTTAGTGGCTTTCTGTCTGTTCTTTTTTTCTTTATTCTGCTTAGGACGAGCCTCTTCCTTTTCTTTAACGGGCTCCTGAACGGCAGCCTGTACAGGGGCTTCATAAGCAGGTGCCGGCGGTTCCGGCTCGGGTTCTGCGATTTTTTTCTTTTCTACTCTTACAAGAGCAAGCTTGGAGCCGATTCCAAAGAATCCTCTGGAAGGTTCCTCAAGAACAGTAACATCCACTTCATCTATGGAGACCTTCAGATCTTCGAGAGCCAGTTTGACGGCTTCGTCGACGTCACGTCCCCACTTCTCGGAATAATCCATGTGTAAAGCTCCTCCAATGTTACTATGGTGTCAGATTATATTGTTATTTCTTTTTCTTTTTGCTCTTCTTGTCTTCTTCTGCCTGCTGTTTCTTCCACTGATTGAATCTCAAGTTGTAGAAGATCTGGATGACCTGGCTGCCGAACCAGTAGATAGCAAGTCCTGCCGGGTATGTTCTTGCGAACCAGAGGATCATGATAGGGAAGAAATACTTCATCATTTTTCCCATCATATTTCCCTGTGCGGGATTTCCTGCTGCTCCCATGGACGCTGAGTTCATCTGCTGTGCGGATGACATGGAGAATGACACGAAGGTGGCAGCTGCAGCCGCAAGGGGAAGGATCCACTTATCGGGCTGTGCAAGGTCGGGTATCCAGAGGAAAGTTTCGTGGATAGCATAAAGCATGTTCTCATCGGTAAGGTACTTCATGGGGGTCCTCAATAGTGCGAACAGACCCATGATGACGATCATCTGAACTACCATGGGAAGACAGCCTCCGTACATGGATGCTCCCTCTTCCTTATAGAGTTCGGATACCTTCTGCTGGTAAACCTCTCTGTCTTTTCCATATTTCTGCTGAAGTTCCTGCATTTTAGGCTGAAGCTTACTCATCTTCATGGTAGACTTCATGGACTTGGCATAAACAGGATAAAGGCAAAGTTTGATTATCACCGTGAGAATTATGATCGCTATACCGTAGTTTCCAACAAGATTGTAAAGCAGGGTAAGCAAATAACTCAAAGGTGTAGCTAATAAACTCATTCTTTCAGTTTCCTCCAAGTTTTTTAAGGTACGGGATCATATCCTCCGTCACTCCAGGGGTGGCACCTTAAAATTCGTTTGATTCCCAGATAACTACCTTTAAAAAACCCGTATTTCTCTAAGGCCTGGATGAAATACGTGGAACAGGTAGGATAATACCGGCACGTAGGCGGGAACAGAGGCGATATGAACTTTTGATAAAACCTGATAAGCAGGATCATTATTCTCTTCATATCTTCTTACTTCAGTCCTTCAGAAGTCCGGCCTTCGAAAAGGCCCTCTTTATGGACTTGTCCACTTCAAAAAAAGTTCTGCCGGTAATGGTGTTTCTGGCTATGATTATGATGTCATAGCCTATGGGAAGCCTGTCTTTCATAAGCCTGTAGCTCTCTCTCATGAGACGTCTGGCCCTGTTTCTTCTGACACTGTTTCCCACTTTCTTGCTTGCTAAAAAACACGTCCTGTTTATGTCCCTGTGGTTCTTGATATAGAAGACTACCACATATCTTTCGCCGACCGATCTGCCTCTCTTATAGACGTTATCGAAGTCGGCATCTTTTCTCAAAACATTATTCTTTAGCATGGTCTTCCTTAGGCGGATAATTTCTTTCTGCCCTTAGCTCTTCTTCTCTTTAATACGTTTCTGCCGTTCTTTGTAGACATTCTCTTGCGGAATCCGTGCTCCTTCATTCTCTGTCTCTTTTTAGGCTGTAAAGTCATTTTCATGAGTCAATATCTCCTTTCTTGATTTATTTCACATCGATCTGAATTTCAATCGACACATAGACTAAAGTATTATAATAAAATATGATAGTTTTGTCAATTGAAATACATAAAAAAACAAAAGTTATCCACAGAATTTTTTCTTGCCTGTGGATAACTTGTTGGCTATAATATACTTATACACCGTTAAGGAGATATGCATGAACGATTACAATGAAGTGTGGAAAGCAGTTCTGTCTCTAATCAAGGATCAGGTGACCCCTGTATGCTATGAGACCTGGTTTCTCAACCCTTTAAAAGTAAAAAAAATAGATAACAGACTTAATATGGTCTATATGGATGTAAATACCACCATGGACCCTGAGTTTTTTGCGGATATAATCAACAGCAGGTATCTTACGCTCTTACAGGATGCCTTCAAGGAAGTTCTCGGAACTGACTACAGGATCATCGTAAAGAGCGGGTTAGATGTGGATAACTTTGTGGATAATGGGGATAACTCTGAGAAAAAACCCGCTAAAAAAACCAAGAAAAAGTCCAAGGATACGCTGCTTGCTGAGAAATTCCTCAATCCCAAGTATACCTTTGATAATTTTGTAGTGGGACCTTCAAACAGCTTCGCTCAGGCAGCAGCGAAAGCAGTAGCTGAATCTCCGGGTATAGCTTCAAATCCTCTTTTTATTTACGGAGGATCCGGTCTTGGTAAAACTCATCTCATCCAGGCTATAGGTATAAGGATCCTTGAGAATAATCCCGATACTAATTTACTCTATACATCTTCTGAAAACTTCCTCAATGAATTCGTTACGGCAATTAATGAGAACAAGATGCCGGAATTCAAGGCCAAGTACAGAAAAGTCGACGTTCTCATCGTCGATGATATCCAGTTTTTAGAGGGAAAAGAGGGTGTACAGCAGGAATTCTTCTATACTTTCAATTCACTTTTCCAGAACAACAAGCAGATAGTGATCTCATCTGACAAGGAACCCAACAGTCTGAACGGTCTTGATGAAAGACTTGTAACAAGATTCCAATGGAATCTCATAGCTGATATCCAGCCTGCTGATTTCGAGACCAGAGTTGCTATCATGCTGAAATATATAATATATAAAGGAATAGTTCCGGATGATGACTGGCGTGAAGTCATTAATATCATCGCTGAAAAGATAAAGGATAATATCCGTGAACTTGAAGGAGCTATAAACAGGATAATCTTCTGGTCAAATACCTTTAATGAAAAACCTTCAAAAGCCCTTGCAAAAAAAGTCCTGAAGGATATTCTTTCAAATACGGAGACCATGATAACTCCTGAAAAGATCAAAAAAATAGTCTGCAAATACTATAATATAAAGGTAGCTGACATAGAATCAGCAAAGAGGACCAATAATATAGCATTTCCGAGACAGGTCGCAATGTATCTCATAAGAGAGATGACCGATACTTCTTTTCCTAAGATCGGAGATCTTTTCGGAGGAAGGGATCATACAACTGTAAAATATGCCTGCAGCAAGATAGAAGATGAAATAAAACAGGACAGCAATTTTGCAGGAATAATCGATCAGTTAAGAAAAGAAATAAGAGACTGATATCTCAGTAAAAGTTATCATTTTGACAGGGATAACTTTTAAAACTTATCCCAAGAAAAAAATAATAACTTTTCAAGAGTTTTCAAGGCTCCAAACGGGTTTTCCACATTATCAACAGAGCCTATTACTATTATTACTATTTTACCTATATATAATTAAATAATTAAGCTTTTTTCACGGAGGATTAAAATGAGATTTTCTTGTTCACAGAGCACTCTTGTCAAAGCTCTCAATATCGTATCAAAAGCAGTTACATCCAGAACGACCATTCCTATTTTAAAGGGAATACTTATAAATGTAGATGAAAATGGTTTTGTAACCATGTCTTCATCTGATCTGGATATCTCTATAGAAAATAAATTCGAAGTAGTTGATTTTGAACCCGGTGAGATAGTCGTTCAGGCTAAGCTT
Organism: uncultured Eubacteriales bacterium; assembly: GCA_902780845.1. GTDB lineage: Bacteria > Bacillota > Clostridia > Peptostreptococcales > Anaerovoracaceae > RUG754. The sequence goes on along the minus strand of CACZGZ010000036.1, from coordinate 1,026 downwards.
TTCGGAGATATCATAAGGAAACTTCCTTCAGATATCATATATATAGAAGAAAAAGAAGGAAATCTTACCATCAGATGTTCATCGTCTGAATTCAATATCATAGGAAGTCCTTCTGATGAATTTCCTAAGATCAATTTAGGAGAAAACGGTGAAAAACTTGTTTTTGATAAAGAAGTTTTAAAGGAAATGATCAAAAAGACATCTTTTGCTGCGTCTGTTGATGAGAGCAGGGGAGTCATCACCGGAGTTTTATTTGAAATAAAGGAAGATTCATTCAATATGGTAGCTCTCGACGGATTCAGGATGGCTGTAACAAGAGAGTTCGTAAAGAACGCTGCTGACCAGAGTTTCATCATTCCTGCAAGAACTCTTAATGAAGTTCAGAAGATCTTATCTGAAACAGATACTGAAAATGAAGATGTTGAACTTATCTTAAATGAAAAGAGAGCGCTCTTCATAATAGACAATATCAAAGTTGTCATCAGACTTCTCGACGGAGAATATGTAAAATACAACGATATCCTTCCCAAGGAAAGCCAGCTTAAGGTAGTTCTCAACAGATCAGACCTGATGGAAGCTATCGAAAGAGCTTCATTATTTGCAAAAGTAGGAAAGAATAATCTCATCAAACTGAATATCCAGGAAAATGAACTTGAGATCACTTCAAAATCTGAAGAAGGTAACGTAAGAGAAAACGTATACATCTCAAGAGAAGGAAAGAATCTCGTTATAGGATTCAATTCCAAGTATCTCATAGATTCATTAAAGGCGATTGACGATGAGAATATAGTAATGCTCTTCAATACTCCTATCAGCCCTTGTCTCATAACACCGGTTGAAGGAAACGAATATGAATATCTGGTACTTCCTGTAAGGATAACCAACTTATAATATTTTGAGCGATAAATAATGTATATAAAGAGTTTAAAAATCAAGGATTTCAGAAATTATGAAGTCCTTGATTTGGAATTTGACAAAAAAGTTAATATCATTATAGGTTCAAACGCTCAGGGAAAGACTAATCTT
>CACZGZ010000035.1 GCA_902780845.1 uncultured Eubacteriales bacterium | reverse complement strand
AGGATCCGGCAAATTTGTAAACGGTCTGGCAGGAGCACCGGGCATCAAGGCCATCGTTGCAGGATGCGGAACGGTGGGAAAGGCTGCCATCGAGACACTTTACAACATGGGAGCCTCAGTAACTGCCATAGACATCAATATCGGACTCCTGAGAGACATCCAGCAAAAGTACGACGGAAAGATAAATACTCTTATGTCAAACCGTGCCAACTTCACGAAGGAATTGCCTACTACGGACCTGGTCATCGCATGTACGAGATGGCCCAAGAGGAACAATAATTATATGATCACAAGAGAGATGGTAGCTTCCATGAGAAGAGGTTCTGTCATCGTTGACATCAGCAATGAAGAGGGATGCATAGAGACCTTCCATGAGACGACCCACGAAAATCCGATCTATATTGAAGAAGGCGTCGTTCACTACTGCGTAGCTAATATACCGGGAGCCTTTGCGGGATCAACATCCCAGTCACTCGCGGCAGGAGTTCTGGATCATTTCAGAAATATCATGAATCTCGGTCTGACTGAGGCGATGGCAAGGGACGGATACTTAAGACGTGCGCTCACTTGCTACAAAGGTTATCTGACTCATCAGGAAACTTCCGGAGTGCAGAAGAGACCGTGGGTACCGCCTGAGGTCATCCTGGGAATCCAGGACAGAAAACTGGATCCTGCGCCTCAGCCTACAGTGACCACTTCAGACAATTACTATCCTGAGTTTAACATTTAGTCCATATAATGATCCTAATAATACCATAGCAAAAGGAATGCCGTCCGGTATGTACCGGGCGACATTCCTTTTTTGTAAAAAAATACCCTCGCAATACTGCGAGGGCAGTGGTGACTCTACCGGGATTCGAACCCGGGTTGCCGCCGTGAGAGGGCGGAGTCTTGACCGCTTGACCATAGAGCCATGTCACTCGGCTATTATATAACAAAATACAAAGGATTTCAAGGGTTATTTTTGTTAAAATCCATTTTTGTTAAATAGCCGGGGTCATTCAGAGCAGTTTCTCCAGGAGTCGCTTTACAAAGTAATTGATATCCCGGTAATACAGCTCATTTTCGTCTTTAAGGATGAGGTAGTTGTTTACAAAGCCTCTGTAATCCCTGAAATCATCGGTTTCAGCGAAGAAATCCAGCAGATTGACGAACAATGCATTTGACCTTGAGGAAACGGGACAGGTCACGCTGAAGGTCCTGTCGCGGTTGAATTCAGCTTCCCATATCTGCTCCATGTCAGAAAAACTCTTGTATGTGAACAGGTCACCGGTATATTTGCCGGTGATCTTCAGACTGGTTTTATTAAGCTTGATATTGCTTACGTTAAGGACCATACCGGCGGCATCCTGCTTTTCATAGACCGGGAAGCCCAGTTTGAAGGACGCTCCGTGGAGATCGCACTGCCTTAATATGGGCAGAAGCCTGTAGAGCTGGACCACGTCGTCATAGTTATGGAGCAGTATGGTCTTTTTGATACTTTCCTTTACTGCAGGATCTTCTTCCAAAAGGTACTCATAATAAAGCTGCACGGATTCTCCGCCGGAGATCTCATCGTCTCTTTCACTTGCAAGTCCCATGTATTCTTCTATGCATTTCTGCCTGAGAGAGGGGAGGGTCTCCTTAAGTCCGCTGTGGCCTTTTATCACCAGGTACAGATCGAGATCGTAGGGGCGGACGTCGGGAAGGCAGTGATAGATCATCTTATAGCGCTTCTCGACGTAGGGAATGTCGAATCTGTGCCCGTTGAAAGTTACGATATAGTCATATTTGTTCAGTTCTTCGACAATTCTGTCAAGAAGTATATGCTCTTCTTCGGGCTCCTCCAGAAAGAACTGCTTGACCTGTGCAGTACCGTCGGGAGAAACGCACATCATGCCTGCAAGGATGACCGGCGCTCTTCTGGGATCAAGGCCCAGAGTCTCTATATCGTAGGTGCAGAATGATCTGCCTTCAAAGTATTCATCCAGTATAGCATTGGAAAAATATTCAGTTTTTATTTCTCTTGTGATTACTTCCATTCTTCCGGAGTTTTAAAACAAAATAGTCTGCAGGGGAGCAGACTATTTTGTTCAAAAGGGGTATTTTGGATTTGAGATTATGAGGTTATCAGGGGGGATAACCACAAATAAATAATAAATCAAAAACCATATAAATGCAAGCCTTTTTACTAAAAATTCGGATTAATTGCTTAAAAAAGTTGAAAAAAACTTGTACTTATTCAATAATATATATGAAAATGTAAGTATTTTAGGTGGTTTTTTTACTGTTTAGATATAAAACTAAGGAGACATTATGGTATTTGAAGAGAAAGTGCTTTCAAGTGAGATGATATACGAAGGCAGGATCATCAACCTTAGGAAAGACAAGGTCACCGTGGTTAACGGCACCAGCTACAGGGAAGTAGTTGAGCATAACGGCGGGGCAGTCCTTCTGGCAGTCACCGACGACCGCAAAATGATAATGGTGAGACAGTACAGAAGACCTGCGGATAAGGTGATGTTTGAAGTTCCGGCAGGGAAGATAGATCCGGGTGAGGATCCGGTGGAAACTGCAGTAAGAGAGCTTAAGGAAGAAACCGGCTATACTGCAGGGAAGGTGAGGTATCTCTGCAAATTCTATCCAAGCGTAGGATTTTCTGAAGAAGTGCTCTATCTGTATCTTTGCACGGACCTGACCGAAGGGGAGACCGATTTCGACGATAACGAAGCTCTGGACATAGAAAAATGGGACATCGACGAGCTGCATGAAATGGTCATGCGCGGTGAAATAGACGACGCCAAGACCCTTATTGCCATTGAATATGCCCATTCACTTTGTTAAAAAAAGTTTACATAATTTCTTTTATCATTAACGATTGATATTGACTTTTTTCGGGCAAAAATTATATAATATATGCGACTTATAATTGTTTTGGGGATGATTATTTGTATATCAACGACTTTGAGAAGTTTCTCATTAGGGAGAAACAGGCATCAGACAACACAGTAAATGCATATATGAAAGACCTCGAGCACTTCGAGGATTTTGTCGTGTCCAGAGGTATCGACAGGATCACCGACGTTTCCAATTCTGACATAGTTGCCTATCTGATGGAACTGAAGAAGCAGGGAAGGTCCAAGTCTACTGTCAACAGAAGACTTACTTCCATCAGGACCTTCTATAAGTTTCTCCTCAGGGAAGGTAAAGTCAGGGAGAATCCTGCTGAAGACATCAAGTCGCCCAGGATCGAGAAGAAGGATATCGAATTCCTTTCAATAGACGAGGTCAATAAGCTCATGACCCTTCCTGATGAAAGCATTAAGGGTATCCGTGACAGAGCGATACTCGAGCTCATGTATGCTACCGGCATCAGGGCTTCAGAACTGATCGACATGAAGCTGGACGATCTCAACATGAGAATGGGATTCGTCAAGTGCACCGGAGAGCATTCCAAGGCCAGGATCATACCTATAGGAAGACCTGCAAGGCATGCTCTGGAGGACTATGTCTATGATGCCAGACCGGTACTTCTTAAAAACAGTACCAACGAAAAACTATTTGTGAACTATGCAGGAGAGTCGATGACAAGGCAGGGTCTCTGGAAGATCCTGAAGGAATACGGCGAAGAAGCCGGCCTTAAGATCAGACTGACGCCTCAGGTGCTGAGAAACAGTTTTGCCGTGCATATGCTGCAGAACGGAGCGGATATCAAGTCCATTCAGGAACTCATGGGACATGAGGATATTGCAGCCACCCAGGCGTATCTGGCTGTCACCAAGAACCGTATCAAGGACGTCTACGACAGAGCTCATCCAAGAGCGTAGAATTTGATAAAAAAATAAAAAAGTGCTTGCAAAAGCACTTTTTCTTTGCTATACTTAACGAGTTGAATTACGGGCGGTCCTCTGGTAGCCTATGCTAAACGGCCTTCGAGCCGGTTTACGCAGCCACGAACGTCTTGGAGGGAAGGAGGAAATAATTATGGATCTTATGAAATCAATCACTCAGGAATATGAGAGAAATGACATCCCTGCTTTTGGTATCGGCGATACAGTTCGCGTACATATCAAGATCAAAGAAGGCAACCGTGAAAGAATCCAGGTATTCGAAGGTTTCGTTCTGAAGAGACAGAACGGAGGAATCTCCGAGACTTTCACTGTAAGAAAGCTTTCCAACGGTATCGGCGTTGAGAAGACTTTCCCGCTCCACTCACCTAAGATCGAAAAGGTGGAAGTAGTAAGACGCGGCGACGTAAGACGTGCTAAGCTCAACTACATGCGTGAGAGAACAGGTAAAGCTGCCAGAATCAAATCAAAGGACGTTAAATAGTCATTTCAGACCTGCTTTTGAAGCAGGTCTTTTTCTTTCTCCAATACGGATTGTATTTAAAAAAGTGCAAAATATTTTTTGTTTTGTACTGAAAAGAAAAAATCAATGTGTTATTATGTCATCACTGAAAAAGTCACAGGACGCGAGTAGTAATACCCGCGTTTTTTTATTTTGAGAAGGAGGTGCGGATTGAAAAAGAAGATAGCGGGGATACTGCTCATCGTTTTAAGTATCGGAGCTCTCGGGTTCTGGGAAATGTGGGGCAGGGAAAACATCAGCTACAGAAGCGTGGCGGTCCTTAAAAATCCTGTTGAAGCGCATACGGTGATAACGGAGGATATGCTCAGGCAGAAACGGATGGAGAACCCGTCAGGAGGAGCCATACCATGGAACAAGGCGTCAGAACTGGTAGGACTTGAAGCGAAGTGTTACGTTGCCGGGAATCAGGAACTTCACATGGAGAACTTCCGTGAGACAGTATTCAGAACAGGCAAGGATATAGACAGATATGTCCTTTCAATACCGGAGACCTGGCTCATGAGCTGGCCGGGATCTTTAAAAAGAGGCGACAGAGCCTTTATTTTTTTAGGTGAAGAACTGATACTGGAAACGTGGGTGGCCCACGTAAAGGATAATTACGGCATGGAAGTGACTTATGACGACAGAGACAGGTTCTATCCCAGCGGAAGGAACGAAGAGATAGAGATACTTATCAGCTCTGAACAGATGAAAAGACTGGATGCGCTTGTGAAGAAAGGAAACAGGTTCACTATGATCTATGCGGAGGATGCGGATGATGATGACGTTTGAAATGGCGTGTGAAACCGTTCTCGATACTCTTGAAGCCGACTGGAGGAGTGCATCTGATCAGGAAAGGATGGGAAGGCTTGAAAAAGAAAAGAAGGTCATCCTCGGATTCGAGGAGGAAATGAATGAATACAAGGCTAAAATAAGCCGCATCGTCGAGGAAAAAGGGCTTTCCGATGTCCCGTGCCCTGAATGGTACAGGAATATCTCAGAGGGGATCTTTCATGAACTATATGGACTTGCCGGACTTGCACCCTGGGCATATGATGAGACGGATGAATACGCGAGGTCATCCTCGGCCAAGCTTATAGGTGACAGACTGTTTTGCCTGATAGACGGAGTTTCGGCCCTTCAGCCTCAGAGGATCGAGACCGAAAGAAGGGAACAGCTTAAAAGGACTTTTCTGATGTCAGCTCCCAAGGAAAGGCTGGAACAGGGATTCCACGAAGTCTATCTCAGAAACGGTATCAGGATAACGATTTATTCCGGAGAAAGAACTAAACCCGATCAGGACGTTATGGTCTTCAGAAAGTATCTTCTTGACAGGCTTACCTTTGAGGAACTGGAGGATCTGGGGACTATCCCCGGGGGTTCGGCTGAACTGATGAAACTCTTCGTGTATACCGGAATGAACGTTCTTTTCGCAGGTCCTGTCAGATCGGGAAAGACCACGTTCTTGAGAATATGGCAGAGCTATGAAGATCCTAAACTCGAGGGTGCAGCCGTGGCGACGGATCCTGAAACTGACTGGTACAGCATAATGCCTGAAGCACCCGTCATGCAGCTGGTCGCTGACGGTCCTAAGCTTGAAGGCATCATAAGGCCCCTTATGAGGGGAGACAATGACTATATAATACTGGAAGAGATGCGGGATGCAGAGGCCTTCAGGACTGCGCTTGAGATAGCCTCTGTAAGTACAGGAAGATGCAAGGCTACGGTTCACACCAATGACGCCTCCGTTCTTCCTTTTATGATGGCCGAAAAGATCAGGCAAAGATACGGAGGGAATACTGAAGATATTGAGAGGAGGATAGCGGAGAGCTTCGATCTGGCGTTTGAGATGAGGCAGACGGAGGATAACAGAGCGGAAAAGAAGCTTACTGCAATTACTCAGTATTATACGGATCCTGAAACAGGTGCTCCCGTATTTTCAAAACTCATGGAGTACGACAACAGGACGGGAAAGTGGTACTGGAACAGGAGGCTTTCTCCTAAAATAATCAGAAAGCTGTCAGCTTTTCCAAAAGAAATGAGGAGGATAATGGAGATACTGAAAGAACTTGAGGAGGGAAGAAGATGATAGTGGCTTTTCTGATAGTGGTCTTTGTTCTGGGTATGTTTATCGCTACATACGACGGAATGAAAGATATTTATCGTACTCTTCATGATATAACAGTCAAAACCGCAGAATCGTTTAAAGGGACTGATCTCACCGAAAGGAGTGAGATGTGGGAAAGAATAAGAGTGGTGCTCGGAATAACGCTGGGCATGGGAAAAGACAGGTCCGTAAGGGCTTTTTTTATTGTTTCCGGCTTACTATCGCTTACGGTTATGATCCTCCTTGCCGGAAGAGTCGGTATCGGGCTTCAGGCGCTGGCTTCTGTGATCGCAGCTTTCCTGCCTTATCTTCTCTTGAGGATCAGGATGGAAAATATGAGAGTGAAGGGATCCCATGAAGGTGAGATCATGCTGGCGGAACTTACGGAGAACTACAAGATCTACTATTACAACATGAAGGAAGCGATAGACAGGACAGCTGTTTCGCTTAAAGATGCGCCGGGATCGAAAAGGATACTGGCAAACCTGTCCCGGGGTCTCGACAGGGCAGGATCAGAAAAAAGCATGATCAAACTGCTTGATGAATTCAGCCTTTCCATCAATACATCATGGTCAAACACGCTGAAGAACCTTATGTACTTCTCTCTGATCCACGGAATAAGGGTGGAAGAGGCTCTGGAGGACCTTGCAGGGACGCTTAAAAGCGCCAGGAAAGTGGAGGAATATTCGAAGAGGGAAAACAACGAGTCTGCGCTTATGATCAGGTTCATGGTGCCGCTGACCTATCTGATGACTGCATATATCGGGATAGTTTTCTTTGGGTTTGGGACGAAAAAGTTCCTTGAGTATCAATTCGGAACGGAGGTGGGAGCCACATGGTTCACGATATTTATAATAGTTTACACAACAAGTTATATGGTAAACTCATTTCTTTCCAAAAACAAATTGGACTTATAGATGATGCCGAGAAGGATCTGTACCATTCGGCGATCCTGCTTAAAAATATGGCTATCGTAAGAAAAGATTATCCGGTATCTCTGGACTTTATGATCGAGGAGCTTTCAAAAGGAGCCGGTAAATTAAGACCTGTATTTCAGGAGATGCTTACGATCTACAGAAGCGGGCGCTATGATGAAGCTTTCAGATACTTTTCGGACTCTGTAAAGTCTGAATATGCGGTGTCGTTTGTTTCAGTCCTGTCTAAAATGGACAAAATAAACCCGTTCGAACTGGTCTCTCAGCTGGACATTCTGATATCAGTCATAAGAGAGGAGCGCATAACCAAAGCCATGAGGCAGGCTGAAAGGCGTTCGCTGATCGTTACTGCCTTTGCGACTGCTTCGGAACTCGTTTGTCTGGTAAACTTCTGCGTGGTGGCAGTGTTCCTGGACATGCTTTCCAAACTCAGATTTATATATTGAAAGGGGGAAAAATGAAAAACATCATCATAATAATAGGCACGATCATTCTTGGAACGGTGATCGTCAGTCAGTTCATACTCGGAAGCGATAATTCGCTGCTTTCTGCAGCGGAGTCTGTGGTCTCGAACGGAACGCTTCAGATAGAGGAGACGTTCAAGGGTTCGATTCAGCAGAGACCTTCCGGAGAATAATCGAAATGGAGGTGGACCGGATGAAGCAGCTTATCGTCGCAGTAGGGTTGGCGCTTCTTGGCTTAAGCATTTTCAACATGATGATAACTGACAGGAACAGTCTGTATAATGCGGCAGCTGACTCATTAAGATCGGTAAAGGAGTATTACATATGCACGAATTGATGGCATGCACGGCCTCGGTCCTCATACTTTGCCTGTTCATCACTCAGGCGGCCGCCGGCACCAACACCTTCATAGAGGCGGCATACTGTGAAAGGAAGATATCTGAATACACTTCAGAGGAATACACAGAGGAAGAGGTGCCGACCGCTACTGAAGAGCTGAGAGATGAACTTGAAAAGATGCCGGGAGTGATGGCTGAGATAAAGGGAGATAAGCTTGATATCCGCCTGGATGGGGTCATAGGACCGGCAGAGGCTCTGGGGATAACAGATAACTCCATCCATATCGAGAAGGATCTGAAATTGAAAATAAGGAAGGAAGAAGATGTACAACATGACGGTATTGACGGGGATAGTCCTTATGATGACTCTTCTGATCAGGACGCAGATGGAGATGAGTCTGATGCTGATATCCTCGATGTAAATAACTGAATATTAAGGGAAAAGGGGAATTTATGAAAATGAAAAAGGGGAAAAGAAAAGAAATACAGATAATGGTGCTCACGGCAGTCGTTACTGCAGCATTGACGCTGACTGCGGGAATAGCTGTGGCATTCAGCGGGACAGTAGGAAGTGAATATGAGATATATGACAGCGGTAAGATCGTTTACGGACCGGGGGATGGAGGCTACTCGAACTCCAAAAAGACCGATCTGGATGACGGCCTCGGTGACAGATATTCCTACTGCATACAGCCGGATAAGGACACACCGGTCGTGACTAAGGTAAGGATAGCAAAGGTTATAGAGAAAGAGAGCAGCCAGGGAGAATGGGGAGCTCTGAGAAGGATCTTATTCTTCTCGCCCTCGTATCCCGGATATATGGATAACAAGAACGGTGTCATGCAGGCTTTCTATACGGGTAATTTCTCTGAGGACTGGGGCATAGCGCATCTCGCGATGTCGTATATATTCGCGGGAAGGCCGGCAGACCTTGATACGTACAGGTTCACCAAGGCGTCAGAACTGGGAGACATATGGACGAAAGCAAAGAAACTCGGGGATGAGATGATGAAGAGCGGGACTGCCTGGGAAACCTGTATACCAAACAATTTCAGAGTATTTATTTCAGGAACTGAAGGATATCAGAGCATGGCTGTGGGGAGCATGGAGGTACCCGGAAACGCAGTTATTAAAAAGAAAAGTTCAATGAACGAGATAACATCCGGAAACGACAGCTACAGCCTGAAAGGAGCGGAATATACGCTGGTAGGTGAAAAGACCGGAGAGGTCATAAGGGTCACTCTGGATGAAAGAGGAGAAAGCGGTCCTGTAAGTCTGAGACCCGGAAAATACACTGTCTTTGAAACAGCGGCCCCGGAAGGTTATGCAAAGGATGTGACCAAAAGGACGGTGACCGTATCTTCAGGCGCATCATCCGTTTTGGAGATAAGTGATACTCCTATAACTGCTACTCCTGAGGTGATCCTGAAGAAGAGTCCTGAAGGTTTTGACCGTGATCATGGAGAGGGAGACGGTACGCTTAAAGGTGCTGTATATTGCTTTGAATATATGGGAAAGAGTGCTGAAGAAGGAAGAGATCCCATAAGAACGTGGTATTTTGAGACGGATGAAAAAGGTGAAATAAGCGGTAGGAATCCTAAGACGGCGGAAGGATACAGAAGCGACAGCCTTTACGCAAATGGGGATGGAGAGACTGTATTTCCTCTCGGTAAATACAGAGTGAGAGAGATCAAACCATCTGAGGGATACCTTTCAGATGATAACATCTGTCTTATGGAGATCTCGGAGGATGGAACAGATCTGGAATACACCAAGGCGGTATCTCCCGCGGCTTCTTCTGAAAAGATAGTAAGAGGAGGGGTCAGGATAGTGAAAGCGGACGCCGACCTCGGGAAGGAAAGGCCGCAGGGAGATGGGAAACTCGCAGGTGCGGAATTCTCAGTAATAAACCGGTCGAAGGAGGCTATATCATTTGACGGCAGGATCGCAGAGCCGGGAGACACTGTGACTGTGCTCGTTACTAAAGAAAACGGGATCGGAGAGATCCCGGGAAATGTCCTTCCATATGGTACGTACTCCGTTACAGAGACTAAAGCTCCGGAAGGATATCTTTTAAACGGCAGCTGGGAGAAGACATTCAGCATCAGAAAAGATGGGGAAGTCATCGATCTGTCCGCAGAATGCGTCGATGATATTGTAATGAGATCGGGTCTTCAGGCAGTAAAGCTTGACGGTGAACTAATGAGGTCGGAGACTATGGGAGGAGCATCCTTTGAGGGAGTTAAGGTCACAATAAGGAATAGGTCTGAGAACCCTGTACTGGTAAGAGCTTCCTTTGAAGACGAGGACGTTGAAGTTGACTGGAATGACACCAAAATAGTCAAAGAACTGCTTGACGAAGGTAAGCTCAGAGAGGTAGGACCGGGTGAAGACATAGCGGAACTCAGCATAAAATGGAACGAAGAGAAAAAAGCGTATACCGCTCAGACCAAAGACATGGATCTGCCATATGGTACTTACGGGATACGGGAAACTGAAACCAGCGGCTCCTATCAGAGAACGGACAGAACGGAGCACATAGTTGAACTCAGGAGTGACGGAGAACTGATATCATATGACGGCGGAAATGAAGATAAGCTGAGTTTCATCAACCGCGTCTACAGATCGGATATAGAGGGGACCAAGATAAAGGATTCAACATCTGAAAGATTATCCTTCGTGCCTTTTAAGATAACCAGCCTCTCAAACGGTGAGACACATGTGATCGTAACGGACAGAAACGGATACTTTTTCTCCGGAGACAGAAGAACTGCCGACGAACTGACTGAAAATGAGAAAAAGGACAACGCCAGAAAAATCAATCCCTTCGACGATCTTATTGAAAAGGAGAAGATACTAAACGAAGAGATCCTGAAGAGGGAAGACGATATACGCATGGGCGTCTGGTTCGGCACCGGAGAAAGGGGAAGCGCAGCCCAGCCTGTTGAAAAGACAGGGGCGCTCCCGTATGATAACTATCTTATAGAAGAAATGCCATGTGAAAACAATGAGGGATGTACGCTTCAGAAGTTCAGGTTCACGGTGGATGAGAAATCTCTTTCAGGAAGGGTAGATCTGGCGACTGTAACGGATGATGAAAAACCGGTTGTAAACCGTGAAAAGCCAAAGGAAAAACCTAAGGATAAAGAAAAGCCGAAGGAAAAGGAAAAGATAACGAAGAAAAAAGAAGTTCCGAAGACGGGGGATACAAGCGGTATCCTCATGTGGAGCCTTATGTTTGCGGCAGCGTCAGCAGCGTTCATATACGTAAAAGAGAAAACAAAAAAGACCCGGCTTTGAAACCGGGTCGGGTAAGCGTACTATACGTTGAAGAGGAAGTTTACGATATCTCCGTCCTTCATAACGTATTCCTTTCCTTCTGAACGGAGGTAACCTTTTTCCTTGGCCTGAGCCATCGAGAAACCTGCCTCCTTGAATTTTTCATATGCGATGGTCTCTGCTCTTATGAAGCCGCGCTCGAAGTCTGTGTGGATCTTTCCTGCGGCCTTGGGAGCCTTGGTGCCGCGCTTGATAGTCCATGCTCTGCATTCATCTTCTCCCGCTGTAAGGAAGGAGATGAGATCGAGAAGGGCATATGATGCTTTAACAAGTTTGTCGAGACCGGACTCTGAGATACCCAGTTCCTCGAGGAACATGGCTTTTTCTTCTTCATCAAGATCAGCCATTTCAGCTTCGATCTCGCAGCAGATGACGACACACTGTGCGCCTTCGTCCTTTGCGATCTTATCGACAGTCTGTACGTAGGGGTTTGAAGAGGCGTCTGCAAGACCGTCCTCATCGACGTTGGCTACATAGATTATCGGCTTATTGGAGAGGAGACCTATGGACTTTACGAAATCAGCTTCTTCTTCATCGTCGAACTCCATGGCTCTGGCGTTCTTTCCCTCTGAAAGCCAGTCATATACTCTGTTCAGGATCTCGAGTTCAGCTCTGGCACCCTTGTCGAACTTGGCGGTTTTTTCGGTCTTGGCGATCCTTCTTTCGAGGATCTCCATATCGCTTAACAGAAGCTCGGTATTTATGGTGTCGATATCTGACGCGGGGTCGATCTTGCCTTCCACGTGAACGATATTGTCGTTCTCAAAGCAGCGGACTACGTGCACGATGGCTTCAACTTCGCGTATATGTCCGAGGAATTTATTTCCGAGTCCTTCGCCTTTGGAGGCACCCTTTACAAGGCCTGCGATATCGCAGAACTCGATGGTGGCATAGACTGTTTTTTTGGAGTTATATACTTCGTGAAGCTTGGTGATGCGCTCATCGGGTACGGTAACTATACCAACGTTGGGCTCGATGGTGCAGAAAGGGTAGTTGGCTGCTTCGGCTCCTGCCTTGGTGATAGCGTTGAATAAAGTGCTTTTGCCTACGTTGGGGAGGCCTACGATTCCTAATTTCATAGCGTTTCAGTTCTCCTTAAATATCATTCGGGTTTGGTTTCGTCCGTATCATCAGAACCGGACGGAGTATCGTTTTCCTGTGTGATAACAGGTCTTGTTTTCTTGAATACAAAGTATAAAATGAGACCGGCTGAGAACAGCACGACACTTATGACCTGAGCCTGTCTGAGGCTTCCTATCATAAGGCTGTCGGTCCTTAAGGATTCCACGAAGAATCTCTCAAATGAGTAGAGCATGAAGTAAAGGCAGATTATCTGTCCTCTGAAACTCCTCCTGTGATTCGAGAACCAGATCAGGAATAAAAAGAGGAGGAAGCACCATATCGACTCATAGAGAAAAGTCGGATGATATCCTTTGCCGTCTATGATCTGGGCCCATGGAAGATCGGTCTCGCCGCCGTGAGCCTCCTCATTGAAGAAGTTTCCCCATCTACCGATCGCCTGTCCGAGGGCAAGAACGGGGGCGCAAAGGTCTGCCATTGAAAGGAAGTCTTCTTTTTTTACTTTTGAGACGATGTATACGGCCAAAATACCGAGAAGGATACCTCCGTGTATCGCAAGGCCTCCGTTTCTGGTATTGAAGATCGAAGCGGGATCTCCGGCATACATGTCCCAGTTGAAGATGACATAGTATGCTCTGGCTCCGACTATCGCGGCGGGGATCAGCCAGATCATCACATCTATGAAGTGATCGGGTACGATCCCAAGCCTCGGCGCGCGTTTATAGGATATTATCGTAGCAAGGACGAAACCTAAGCCTATGAGGACACCGTACCACATTATATCTATCCCGAAAATAGTGAAACATACTCTTCCCGGTGAAACCATTTTTAACTCCTTGTCAGTAAAAATATACGGCGCATCAGCCATTACCGATGTGCTTCAGCATTAACTATAATATATTAACATCATTATCTTTTTTTGTCCACTTTTTAGCAAATACTTCTTCACTTTGATATAGGCATTTGATATAATGAAAATGTATAAATGATTATTATCAAACGGGGGGATGTTAACTTGAAAGAATTGATATTTGCCAATAAAAAAGGAGTCGGGAGAATGAGAAGATTTTTCCTGACTGTTCTTATTTTTGCTGTAGTATTCGTGTTTTGCGGCTGCGGAGGAGGCGGCTATCCTGAGATCAAGATAGACGCCGCCAAGATGGCGAATGCCATAATAAACGGAGTGGATTTCGAGTCCAATATGCAGCAGATAAACAAGGACAGCATATCAGCATTTATTGACCTTCCGGGGGCAGATCCCGCATACATGTTCATGGGAGCCGGCGAAAAAGCCGACAGTTTCGGAGTCTTTGTCTTTGATTCTGAAAGTGATTCCAAGGATGGAGAGAAGGCGGTCAAGGAATATCTGAAGGACCTGGGCGATTCTTTCTCAAGATACATCCCGGAGGAGACCGATAAGGTAGAGAACCATTCCCTGGTTATCAGAAAGGGCAGGAATCTTGTTTTCGCCGTTACTGCGGATGATGAGAACGCAGAAGAAATAATCGAGGGGGTATTCCAGGAAGAAGCGGATGATCCTACGAAGGAGATCCTTTCTGATGACGGAGAAGATGAGGAAGGCGAAGAAGAGGACAGCACTGAGGCTCAGGAGACATCTCAGAGCTTCGATATCTCAGCATATCCTCCGATCGATACATCGGACAAGATGACGTATTCCGGATATATCGCTCTTGTGGGAAACAGCGCATATGAGCTGTATACCTACGTTGATTCCACCGCACAGAATTACGCGGATGCGATCAACTATACGGCAGACCAGCTGGAAGGGCAGTCCACCGTTTACGATCTCATCGTTCCGCTTTCATCGGGAGTAACTCTTCCTGATAAATACTTCGGAGAGATACAGAGCAGCGACCAGTACAGCGCTCTTCAGGAACTCTACGCTAAAATGAATGAAAAGGTAGTTCCCGTGAACATCTATGACAATATGATGAAACACAGGAATGAATATATCTATTTCCGTACAGATCATCACTGGACGAGCCTCGGCGCATATTACGGATATGAGAAATGGTGTGAGTTAAAGGATATACTTCCGATAAGCCTCGACAGAAGGGAACACCAGAGCTACGGCAATTTCGTGGGAACATTCTATTATGATACGGAAGCCGATGTTCTTAAGAAGAATCCCGATACTATCGATGCATATTTCCCTATGAATGACGTATATGTCGGTTCTGCAGACAGCAAGGAAGAGGTCATCTTTGATTACTCGGACGCTGCCGATTATATCAAGTACAATGCCTTCCTCGGAGGGGACAAGGCGCTCTCGGTGATCACCAATGACAGCGTAACCGACGGCTCCGTTTGCATCGTGGTCAAGGAATCCTTCGGAAACTGTTTCGTGCCTTATCTCGCAGACCACTACAACAAGGTATACGTATATGACTACAGATATTCAGATGAGAACATCATCGAGGCTGCCAGAAGCCTGAATGCCAAAGACGTCATCTTCGTGAACAACATCGGAATGACGAGATCCACGTACCTGGTAGGCAGACTCAACGAAGCTGTAAAAGGGTAAGGATACTGTGCCGTTTGGGACAAAAAATGATTTTTGAATATTTGCTAAAATAATTATTGACAAACTTTAATCTTTTTGATAACATATTTTGTGCAGTCCTCAAGGACCGCACAACATATGGCGGCGTGGCTCAGTTGGCTAGAGCACTCGGTTCATACCCGGGGTGTCACTGGTTCGAATCCAGTCGCCGCTACCATTTAAGTCTATTGCGGTTCCGTCGATGGCTCTTTCTGAGGGTTCAAACGGACAGCAATGTGGGAGTTTAGCTCAGCTGGGAGAGCATCTGCCTTACAAGCAGGGGGTCACAGGTTCGAGCCCTGTAACTCCCACCAGTTTGGCCAAGTAGTTCAGTTGGTTAGAATGCCAGCCTGTCACGCTGGAGGTCGTCGGTTCGAGCCCGATCTTGGTCGCCAATTTATTCCCGGCTTCGGCCGGACATATGGTGGGTATCGGCAAGCGGTTAAGCCATCGGGTTGTGGCTCCGATATGCGTGGGTTCGAATCCCACTACCCACCCCATTTTCTTTATTGGGGTATCGCCAAGCGGTAAGGCAACGGATTCTGATTCCGTCATGCGCAGGTTCGAATCCTGCTACCCTAGCCAACTAAAGCGGGGCGTGGATACCACGCCTCGTACAATATGGCGACATAGCCAAGTGGTAAGGCAGAGGTCTGCAAAACCTTTATCCCCCGGTTCAAATCCGGGTGTCGCCTCCATTAAAAGCCCTTGTTATCACAAGGGCTTTTGTGTTTTTTGCGTTCGTATAAGCGAGCGCTTTTTTATTATCACAAGGAGGTTAATATGGATTTTGAAAAATTTAAGAGCTGGGCGCTTGAAGATGTGAGTTCAAGGCTCCCAGAAGAGTATGACGGCGCAGAACTGTATTTTGAAGAGATAAAAAAGTTCGGCGGAAACTATACGGGGCTTTCTCTCAGAAAACCCGGTTCCACCGTATCCCCGGCGGTCAATATGGAACAGTTCTACGGATATTATCTTAACGGTGCGGACACGAATGAACTCGGAAGAGTCATGGCCGAGATGCTTCAGTATCGCTTCAACAACTCAGTGCCCGATCTGGACTGGATATGCGATTATGAAACGGCATCGGAACATTTCTTCCTGTGCCTTTCGAACGCGGGATGCAATCCGGACTTTTTTGAAAACGCTCCTCACTGGAAGAGGTCGGACCTGGTGCTTACCTGTCACGTGATGTCAGAGATACCCGGTGAAGGTTACATAGGAACTGTAGTCAATTATTCGCTGTTCGAGGATTATGATGTGGATGAGGACAGGCTTTTCGAGGACGCTGTGAAAAACAGCATCAGAATGATGCCGCCGAAGCTGGAGTTTGCAAGAGACCTGTATGATGACGAGGTTGAAAGGGAAGAGGACGATCCGTTCTATGATCTGATTGTGGTGAGCAATGAAAAGCATTTCAGGGGAGCGGCAGTCCTGTTTTATCCCGGCGTAATGGAGGAGATAGCGATGAAACTGGGAGGGGATTACTATATC
>CACZGZ010000034.1 GCA_902780845.1 uncultured Eubacteriales bacterium | reverse complement strand
TTATGCCGGCACCAGGCAGTACGTGGGAGTCAGCCTGATCTCAGGCGGAGCTTCCGTGATAACTGCAATCATCACCACCATCATGGTTAACGCCAGGCATCTTTTCTATGCGATCTCCATGGTTGACAGGTACAAGGATTCAGGCAAGTTCAAGCCCTATCTCATCTTCGCCCTGACAGACGAGACATATTCGCTTCTTTCGGACGGCCATGTGCCCGAAGGCGTAACAGAGCAAAAGGACATAAACCTCTACCGCTTCCTGGTGTCATTCTTCAACCAGTGCTACTGGGTGACGGGAAGCGTGCTTGGAAGCCTCCTGGGAGCTGTGCTTCCCTTCTCGACCGAGGGCATCGAATTCTCCATGACCGCCCTCTTCATCGCGTCCTTCACAGAGCAGTGGCTCACAACGAAGGACCACATCCCTGCCCTGACAGGGCTTATAGGAACAGCCTTATGCCTTGTGATCTTCGGGTCTGAGAACTTCCTCATCCCCGCCATGCTCCTCATAACTCTCGTACTTACTATCTTAAGGAGAAGGGAGGAACAGATATGAACGCAGCCGTACTCATAGCCGTAATGGCCATAGTTACCATGATCTTAAGGTTCCTTCCCTTCATAGTTTTCAACAAAAACACCCCTGCCTATATCTCCTATTTAGGCAAGGTTCTCCCTGCCGCCCTCATCGGGATGCTGGTCATCTACTGCCTCAAGGACGTTTCGATGCTGGAGTCCCCTCATGGGATCCCCGAACTCATCGCAGCTCTGAGCGTAGTCGTCCTTCAGGCATGGAAGAGAAACTCCCTCATAAGCATACTGTCCGGCACCGTGATCTACATGCTGCTCGTTCAGCTTGTCTTCTGATATAATGGGGTACAAAAAATATTTGACAAAAGCAGGTCTCTTAGCTATAATAATTAGGTACGAAACGTGCGAGCGCCATTAGCTCAATTGGATAGAGTCGCGCACTACGAATGCGAAGGTTGGGGGTTCGAGTCCCTTATGGCGCACCAACTAAAGCCTTGAAGCTTACGGGTTCCAAGGCTTTTTCATTTCTCCGAAAAGTAGCTTCATTTTTATGTTTTCCCACATTTTTCCCACATCAGTATTTAATCAATGATATTTACGAGTAAGTCAAATAATTCAACCATGCGTGCAGGTATCCGAACCATATCACAGAAAAAGCGCCCGTAATGAGCGCTTTTCCCGCATAAGAAAGAGTTAGAATTTATGACATACCCTATTCAACCGTCACGCTCTTGGCTAGGTTTCTGGGCTTATCAACATCGAGTCCCTTTGCTACGCTTAGATAATATCCCAGAAGCTGCAAAGGTATCACAGCCAAAGAGGCTGTGAAGTATTGGTCTGTTTTCGGTATGTATACCGTGAAATCAGCCGTATCTTCAACAGAATAGTTGCCATAGGATGTAATAGCCATTAAATAACCACCTCTGGTCTTGCACTCTGCCAGGTTGCTGATGGTCTTTTCCAGAAGAGCATTCTGAGTGAGCACTCCAACTACAAGAGTTCCGTCCACAACCAGACTTATGGTGCCATGCTTCAACTCACCGGCTGGATAGGCTTCGCTGTGTATATATGATATTTCCTTCATCTTCAGGCTTCCCTCCATGCTTACGGCATAGTCGATCCCCCTCCCGATAAAAAACATATCGCTGTCAGCAGCATGCTTGGACGCAAACCATTGGATCCTTTCCTTGTCATTGAGAATGGTTTCTATCTTTTCCGGAAGTCCCTCAAGTTCCTTCAGGAGTTCAGCGATCCTGTTCTCATCCAGCGTGCATCTTACGGATGCCATCCTGATCCCTATCAGATAGCAGGCTATTAGCTGCGCTGAATATGCTTTTGTAGTTGCAACGGATATCTCAGGTCCCGCAAGTGTATAGAAGACATCATCGGCTTCCCTTGCTATGCTGCTTCCCAGCACATTTACTATGGCAAGGGTCCTAAGCCCTGACTCCTTCGCCTTTCTTAGGGCTGCAAGAGAGTCTGCCGTTTCACCTGACTGACTGATCACGATGACCAGGGCTCTGCTGTCCAAAGGCAGATTCCTGTATCTGAATTCCGAAGCCAGTTCCACCCTGACCGGTATTCCTGTCATATCTTCAATAACATATTGAGCGGCTATTCCCACATGGTAAGCAGAACCGCATGCCGTGATATATATCTGTGAAATATTCTTTATCTCATCTTCGGTAAGTTTTATGTCCTTCAGAACCACTTCCCCGGATTCGATCGCTGAATTTATCGTGTCTCTGATAGCCTTCGGCTGCTCATGTATCTCCTTTATCATGAAATGCTCATAGCCGCCCTTTTCTGCAGCTTCAGCATCCCATTCGATCTCAGTGAGCTCCTTTTCGATCACGTCACCGTCAAGGTTGTAAAATACGGCTTCACCCGGCGACAATCTCGCCATCTCAAGGTTTCCGATATAGTATACGTTTCTAGTGTATTTCAAAAGAGCCGGAACGTCAGAAGCAAGGTATGAAGCATCATTGTCCACTCCGATTATCATGGGACTGTCTTTTCTGGCCACATATATTACTCCGGGATGATCCTTGAACATTAGAGCCAATGCAAAAGAACCTCTGACCCTGACCATGGTCTTGGCCATAGCATCTATCGGGTCCATGGTGTATTTTTTGTAGTAGTAGTCCACCAGTTTGATCAGCACTTCGGTATCAGTCTGGCTGTAAAAGTTATATCCGTTTCTCATGAGTTTCTCATGAAGTTCCAGATAGTTCTCTATTATGCCGTTGTGGACGCCTATCACACAGGTATCCACCGCATTGGGGTCTGCTCCCACGTGTTCTTCCCAGTTTTCGCTGATATGAGGATGGGCGTTCGTTTCGTTGGGCTCGCCGTGCGTCGCCCATCTCGTGTGCCCTATCCCGCAGGTTCCCTCCAGAGTTTTGCCTCCGTCTGTCTTGTTGTACAGATTGACGAGCCTGCCCTTGGCCTTCACCATCTCAAAGGTCCCTGAAGCGTTCCTGACCGCTACTCCCGCCGAGTCATATCCCCGGTACTCCAGCTTTGACAAGCCTTCCAGAAGAATCGGTGCCGCCTGACTGTTTCCTGTATATCCAACTATTCCGCACATTTTACTTTCCTTTCATTTCAGGGTCTGTCATCTGATATCAGAACAGATTCCTTTTATATTCCGCATATCGTGTTTTTAGCCTTTCTACTTCAGCCTGGATCTCAATCTGGAGTTCTGATGCTTTGGCATAATCCTCACCGTCCAGCGCTTCTCTTGCCTGAGTCAGAAGGCTCTTCCTGCCCATGGAATCCTTGGCAAGAGCAAACCTCAATGCATTTATCTTTTCCCATGCGGCTTCATCGTACTCGGTATCGTCCTTTCCGTAAGCTTTCACGCATTCCTTGATATCATCCATTGCATTTGGTATGTTTCTGGAATGATATTCAGTGGCCCAGTCATTCAAAATACACGTTCTGTAGGATTCCAAAGACTCTTTATCCATGATGCCATCTGTCACCGCTCTCACTTTGTCCGGATATTTATTGAATCCGCTAAGGTTGTCCCACACAGTTCCGGGAGGAGTTCCGAATCTCGATGACCGCTCTTCTTCAGTGTAGTCTTCAAAAACATTTTTTTCGGACCTGTATTCCCTGTCCTTTTCGAGATAGAAATCTTCCACCCCGCTTTTCTTTGAAATGGAAGCTTCCAGTTCAGCAGATGTTTTTTCTTCTGACAATACCGCCCTTATACCGTCAAGCATGGCCATATATCCCGTCGCAAGAATCAGATACGTATTGCTCTTGGGATTTGGCGAACGCAGCTCGAAGCGCGTGGCCCCGGGGCTCATAAAATCTCTCACCAGACCTATCAGCACCGTTCTGTTTCTAGACGGTTCCTCATGACTTCTTCCCAGGGATGTCACTATACATATAGGCGCCTCATATCCGGGTTTAAGTCTTTTAAGGGAATTGGTTGAAGAACTTACAAAAGGATTCATGGCTTCATAATTCTTCAGTATACCCATCAAGGCTCCGTATCCTATGGGGCTCATGAATTCTCTTTTCATATCTGTGGGATTGAACAGATTGATGCGCCTTCCGTCCTTGAGTACAGCTCCTGCTCCGAAATGTGTGTGTTCTCCGGATCCTGCTACTCCTTCCACAGGCTTAGCTTTGAAGGTAGTATTGAGACCGAATGCGTTGAACACATCTCTTACTACATACTTTACCAGTTTCTCATTGTCCGCTGCTTGCATGGGAGAAGCGTATTTCCAGTCTATTTCCAGTTGTTCCATGATGTGGTCCATGTGGCCTGATGAAGTAATCCTGGACTTCACTCCTCCGACTTCCTTATGTCCCATCTCCATATCAAGACCATAACAGTCCAGGATCTCCAAAGTCTTCTCAAGTGCAGTCCTTACGGGTCCGTAAGTCCTCTTCCAGTACTGCTCCTTAAGTTCCTGGGAAGTGAAGAGTTCCTCTCTGTCAGCTCTATCATCAGGAGTCCTTACCCAAAATTCCAATTCAGTAGCAGAGGTGAGCACTATCTCCTTTATGTCTTCAGGCTTTATCTGACCCTCAGTATGGTCCAGTACATATGGATGTGCCTCTATCATATCCAGAAGGTCTCTCCTGAATTTATTCTCCGCGTCTTTCAGGATGGCCCTTGACCCGACCTTTTTCTTATCATTATGTATCAATACGCTGGGTATCCTGAGAGTCCCTACAGGAAGACCTGTTCTATGATCGATGTTCTCAAAATTGTAATCCACGAACCAGTTCACTTCCATATCAGGTATCATATCCACCTTGGCATTGTTAAGTTCCGCTATACGCGGCAGATCCACACTGGAACCGTCAGTCTGCACGCCATGAGTCAGCATTTTATCTATGTCTTCCGTGAACAGTTTTATCGGTATCCTTTCGTCCGTGTCCTTGCCTGCTATGTCCAGGCCCGCAAAAGATACGAATTTGACTTCAGGATGTGCCTTTAATAATTCAGTCAGGATTTCTTTTGTCTGCTGTTCCTTTTTTATGGTGAACAGCATTTTATCCAGATCCATTTCCAGCATTTCAATCTCCTCCGGCTTATTGTTTTTCTTTATGTATCTTAAGAGCAGCTTCTATAAAGCCCTTGAAAAGCGGATGGGCTTTATTGGGCCTGCTCTTGAATTCAGGATGGTATTGCACTCCTACGAAGAATGGATGGTTGGACAATTCCACCGTTTCTACCAGATTTCCGTCAGGCGATATGCCTGAAAGCACAAGGCCTTTCGATGTCAATACTTCACGATAATCATTGTTGAACTCGTAGCGGTGCCTGTGCCTTTCTCTTATCTCCCGAGTGCCATAACATCTTTCCATGACGGTATCCGGCGAAATGACACAGGGATAAGCCCCAAGCCTCAGAGTCCCTCCCTTGTCGATCTCCTCGCTCTGTCCGGGCATGAAATCTATAACCTTGTGACTGCATTCCGGATCAAATTCTCCGGAGTTCGCATCACTGATCCCTGCAGCGTTTCTTGCAAATTCCATGACTGCAATCTGCATACCCAGGCAGATGCCGAAGTACGGAATACTATTTTCTCTGGCATATTTTGCCGCAAAGACCATTCCCTCTATACCTCTGTACCCGAATCCTCCCGGAACTATTATCCCGTCCAGATCGCATAGCATGTCCTCATATGTATCAGCTGTAAGTCCTTCAGAATCTATCCAATGTATCCTTATATGTGAATTCAGTGTATATCCGGCGTGTCTCATGGCTTCAGCTACTGAAAGATACGCATCATGAAGGGATACGTATTTGCCTACAAGCCCGATATCCACATATTCCGATCTGGCCTTTATGCTCTTCACCATCTCCTCCCAGTCTTCCAGATGACAGTGAGGCGCATAAATGTTGAGTTCCCTGCACACCACGGAGGACAGGTCTGATTTTTCAAGCATCAGCGGGGCTTCATACAAAACAGGAAGTGTGATGTTCTCTATAACGCAGTCTCTCTTGACGTTACAGAAAAGAGATATCTTGTCAAATATGGATTCTTCCAGCGGTTTGTCGCACCTCAGCACTATTATATCGGGGTTTATGCCCATGCCCTGCAGTTCTTTCACAGAATGCTGCGTGGGCTTGGACTTATGTTCATCGGATCCGCTTAAGAAAGGAACAAGCGTAACGTGTATGAACAGGCAATTCTCCTTGCCCACGTCCAGCGACACCTGTCTTGCTGCTTCAATAAAGGGCTGAGACTCAATGTCTCCGATGGTGCCGCCAATCTCAGTTATGACGATATCCGCTTCGGATCTTTTACCGACAGAATATATGAAATCCTTTATCTCGTTGGTGATATGAGGAATCACCTGAACGGTAGACCCCAGGTATTCCCCTCTTCTTTCTTTATTGAGAACGTTCCAGTATACTTTTCCTGTGGTAAGGTTGGAATACTTATTGAGGTCCTCATCTATGAATCTTTCATAATGCCCAAGGTCGAGGTCGGTCTCGGCGCCGTCTTCCGTCACATATACCTCGCCATGCTGGAACGGGCTCATGGTACCGGGATCAACATTTATGTACGGATCAAGTTTCTGAGCCGCCACTTTCAGACCTCTGGCCTTCAGCAGCCTTCCCAGGGAAGCAGCCGTTATTCCTTTTCCAAGGCCGGAAACAACTCCTCCCGTCACAAAAATATACTTTGTCATATCACACACCTCCCATCTATATCAGAACAGATCGAAATCTGCTTTTTTATCCAGATATTCTCCACGTATGTCTTCAGCGGGTGTTTCTTCAGGATATTTGCCTGTAAAGCAGCCTTCACATATCGGGAGGCCTCCTGCTATCTCGCTCAGCCTTTCGGTTTTCAGATATGCCAGAGAATCTGCATTGAGATGTTCCCTGATCTGTTCCAACGAGTTCCTGTATGCTATGAGCTGGCGCCTTTCCGGAATGTCAGTCCCGAAAAAGCATTGCCACAGAAACGGAGGCGATGCGATCCTGAAGTGTACCTCTTTCGCCCCTGCATCTCTAAGCATTTTGACCAGTTTAGCTGAGGTCGTACCTCTTACTATCGAATCATCTATTATAACTATCCTTTTATTTTTTATAAGTTCCTTATGTATGTTTAACTTTACGTTCACGCTGTCGCTTCTGTCTGCTTGTCCCGGCTTGATGAAAGTCCTTCCCACATAAGTATTTTTTATAAATGCTGCTCCGTATGGTATGCCAGACTCCTCAGCAAAACCCATGGCAGCTATAGTTCCAGATTCAGGAACCCCAACCACAAGATCAGCATCACAAGGAGAATCTATTGCAAGATATCTGCCCGAGGCAAATCTCGCATCATATACACTGACTCCGTCGAAATACGAATCGGGTCTGGAAAAGTATATGTATTCAAAAACACATCTCCCCTGTTTCTCTTTATCCACTGCCATGGTCATATCGGATTTGATCCCATGTTCCTTTGTTATGGTAACTATCTCACCGGGCATAACATCTCGTACGAATTCCCCTCCTATGGTTTCTATGGCGCAGGTTTCTGAGGACAATATATACGAGTTATCCAATTTGCCTATTGATAATGGTTTGAATCCATAAGGATCGCGAACTCCTATGAGTTTTCTGGGGCTGGCTATTACCAGGGAGTATGCTCCTTTCAGTTTCCGGCATGCGTTAAGTACAGCTCCTTCAACGCTTATGCTGTTAAGTCTCTCTCTGGCAATATGATAAGCTATGAGTTCTGAGTCAATGGTAGTCTGAAATATCGCTCCGCTGTATTCCAGTTCACGTCTCAGTTCATCAGCATTCACCAGGTTCCCGTTATGCGCCATTGTCAGTGTGCCCTTGACATAGTTGATCACCAGTGGCTGGGCATTTTCCCTGGAAGAGGATCCTGCAGTAGAATACCTGACATGACCCACACCCAGGTTTCCCTTAAGTCTGCTGATAGTTTCGGCATTAAATACATCGTTTACAAGGCCCATGTTTTTATAGAGTCTCACCGATCTGGCAGGTCCAGCAGTGTCGGTCACAGCAATGCCTGCGCTTTCCTGTCCTCTGTGCTGCAGTGCAAAAAGGCCGTAATAGATGCTGGCTGCCACATCCCCGCCTTCAGGATCAAACACTCCGAATACACCGCATTCTTCATGGATACTGCCGTTCATACACTGAATTCCTTTCCCGTAAGCCTCTGATACGCTTCGATATATTTCTCTCTGGTCTTTTCTATTACATCATCAGGAAGTATCCAGCCACTGTCCGGATTTGCCTTGAGCCAATCCCTGACATACTGCTTATCATATGAGGGTTCACTGCCCCCGGGACAATATCCATCAAGCTGCCAGAAGCGGGAGCTGTCAGGTGTAAGCATCTCGTCACCGAGAATGACTTCCCCTTTCTCATCCAGTCCGAATTCGAACTTCGTATCCGCTATGATTATCCCTCTGTCAAGAGCATATTCGGAACACTTGCAGTAAAGTTCGATACTGATATCTCTGATCTTCTCCGCATATTCTCTTCCCTTTCCGGGATAAAGCTTATCAAGTGACCTAACGCATTCTTCTAAGCTTTCCTGCTGATCATGAAGGCCAAGCTCTTCCTTAGTGGTCGGAGTGAAAATAGGTTCCGGCAATTTATCAGATTCCCTGAGTCCTGCAGGAAGTTGGATCCCGGATACTTTTCCGGTCTCCTTATAGCTGGCATATCCAGAACCAGAGAGATATCCTCTCACCACACATTCCACCGGAAGCATGGTGAGTTTTTTGCACATCATTGTCCTGCCCTTGAAATATCCGGTCCTGAAGAATTCAGGCATGTCTCCGGTATCTGTCGTAATCATATGATTAGGTACGATATCCTTCGTAAAGTCGAACCAGAATTCAGACATCTTGTTCAGTATGCGGCCTTTATCAGGCACTGTACTTCCCAAAATGACATCGAAAGCAGATATTCTATCCGTTGCCACAATTATCAAAAATTCCCCAAGGTCATAAACACTTCTGACCTTGCCTTCTTTTATGGGACTAAAAATCTCCATGGTATCCTCCTTCACTCGACCTCGATGGGTATTACAGCCATTCCACCGTTGCAGGCGGTTTGGACGTTATGTCATAGACTACACGGGTTATCTCTTCGATCTCATTTGTTATTCTCAGGCTTGTTCTTTCCAGCACTTCATACGGAAGCCTCGTCCATTCTGCAGTCATAAAATCATCAGTCGTCACCGACCTCAGAACCACTGTATATCCGTAAGTTCTGGCATCTCCCTTGACTCCGACAGATCTGACATCCGTAAGTACTGCAAAATACTGGCTCGCCACGGCTTCAAGTCCTGCTTTCGCTATTTCTTCCCTGAATATGGCGTCTGCATCTCTTAAGATGTCCAGTTTCTCTTTAGTGATCTCGCCGATTACTCTCACTCCCAGCCCTGGTCCAGGGAAAGGCTGTCTCATGACGAGTTCCTTCGGGAGTCCAAGTTTAAGGCCCACTTCTCTTACCTCATCCTTAAAAAGATCCCGCAACGGTTCGATGATTTCATCAAATCTCATTACTGAAGGAAGGCCTCCCACGTTGTGGTGGCTTTTGATCACTGAGGAATCACCTTTGCCGCTTTCGATTACATCCGGATATATAGTTCCCTGAGCCAGAACGTTAATGTCTCCTATCTCTTCTGATATATCCTCAAAGGTCCTGATGAACTCCTCGCCTATGATCTTTCGTCTGATCTCCGGATCGATCACACCGCTTAATTTAGTCAGGAATCTGTCTTCGGCATCTATCCTGATGAAATTCATATCGAATCGATTCCTGAATGCGGCCTCTACCAGATCTCCTTCGTTTTTTCTTAAGAGTCCATGATCAACGAATACCGCAGCCAGGTCATCACCGATAGCACGGCTTAGAAGCGCTGCGCAGACTGATGAGTCCACACCGCCGGACAAGGCCAGCAATACCTTCTTGCCTTTCAGCCTTTCCCGAATGCACTGAACAGAGGTCTCTATGAAATCATCCATCTTCCAGTCAGCTTTAATACCTGCTATCTTGAACAAAAAATTGGCCATGATCTGTTTGCCGTATACTGTGTGCGTCACCTCCGGATGGAACTGTGTTCCGAATATTTTTCTTTGAGGGTCTCCAATTGCCGCAGCAGGACATACTTCCGTATGTGCAAGTTTCATGAAGCCCTCGGGAAGTCCTGAAATATAGTCCATATGGCTCATCCAGCAGATGCTGTCCTTTGGTATTCCTTCCAGGAGAATATCAGCTTCACTGTCAGTCTTATCCACAGTCACTTCTGTTTTACCGTATTCCCCTGAAGATCCGGCACTGTCTACTGATCCGCCAGCCATCCATGCTATGAGCTGTGCACCGTAGCAGATGCCAAGCACCGGTATCCCAATCTCGATGAGTTTTCGGTCGTAATGAGGCGATTCATCCAGATAAACGCTATTGGGGCCACCTGTAAGGATCACCGCTTTGTATCCCTCTTCAATTATCTGTTCCGGTGATATTTTGTTATACGCTCTGATCTCTGCATAGACAGACATCTCCCTGACGCGCCTGGCTATCAGTTGATCATATTGTCCTCCGAAATCAAGAACCAATACCTTATCCATTTCAGCCTCCTTAAATATCCAGATCTTCGTCTTCAGCCTCAGCATCCCCGATGAGCGGAGTGAGATGTTCCACGTATTTTTCAACCTGTTCAGCACATCTTCCGGTATATTTTGAAGGATCCATGATAATTTCAAGTTCCTCCTGGGTAAGTCCTATCTGTTCCTCTCCCAAAAGCCTCTTAATGAGTTCTCCGTCTCTACCTTCCTTCATGGCCTTAGTGGCTTCCATGGAGCATTTTCTTATGATTTCATGGATCTTCTGTCTGTCTCCTCCGCGCTTAACTGCCTCCATCATGATGTTTTCTGTGGCGATGAAAGGCATGTAATCCTTGAGCGTCTTCTCAATCACCTTCTCATTTACCACAAGTCCTGAAGTGACGTTCTTCGCGATCCTCAGTATGGAATCACAGCAAAGAAATCCCTCCGGAAGGCTTACTCTCCGGTTGGCCGAATCGTCCAAAGTCCTTTCCAACCATTGTGACTGCGCAGTCATTACGGCGTTCAAGGCATCCGCCATCAGATACCTTGCAAGGGAGCAGATCCTCTCACATCTCATGGGATTTCTCTTATACGCCATGGCAGATGAACCGATCTGATCCTTTTCAAAAGGTTCTTCCAGCTGTCTGTCATGCTGAAGGAGGCGGATGTCCTGTGCCATGCGATAACAGGACTGAGCGACAGATG
Organism: uncultured Eubacteriales bacterium; assembly: GCA_902780845.1. Classification (GTDB taxonomy): domain Bacteria; phylum Bacillota; class Clostridia; order Peptostreptococcales; family Anaerovoracaceae; genus RUG754. The sequence continues at coordinate 5,601 of CACZGZ010000034.1, read as the reverse complement.
ACAGAGCATTCATGATCCTTACGTCTGTTTTCCTGGGATAGGTCTGTCCTGACACCGAAAAACACTCATCGAATCCAAAGCTATCCGCGATCATCCTGTTCATTAAGTCTATCTTCTCTGCATCTCCCTCGAAGAGATCCATAAAGCTGGCTTCGGTTCCTGTGGTTCCCCTGGAGCCCAGGAACTTTATATTTTTTATTGCAAAATCGATCTCATTAAGGTCTGTCTCCAGATCCTGCAGCCATAGCGTTGCGCGCTTCCCCACGGTAACCGGCTGCGCAGGCTGGTAATGGGTATATCCCAGAGTCGGCAAGTCCTTGTATTTGACGGCAAACTCTGAAAGATTGACCATAAGCGACTTAACTTCTTCCTTTACATACTTAAGGGCGTCTCTATAGATGATCAGGTCTGCATTATCCGTAACGTAACAGCTTGTCGCACCTAGATGTATCACTCCTGAAGCTTTAGGCGCAGCTTTTCCGTATGCGTAAACGTGAGCCATTACGTCATGACGCACTTCTTTTTCTCTTGCTTTGACCGTTTCATAATCAATGTCGTCGATGTGGGCTTTCAGCTCACTGACCTGCTCTTCTGTTATGGGCAGACCAAGCTTCATTTCGGCTTCTGCCAGCGCTGCCCATAGTTTCCTCCACGTCATGTATCTGTTATCCGCTGAAAACAGTTCCAGCATGTATTCAGATGCGTATCTGGACGAAAAAGGTGATTCATATCTGTCTTTCATTTCTCTTTACTCCTTCTTATTTTCTTATGATTATGCTGTCTCTCTCCGGACCTACTGATACATAGGTGATAGGACAGCCGATGTTCCTCTCAACATATTCAACATACTCCTGTGCTTCCTTCGGAAGGTCTTCAAATCTGCGAACACCTGAAATATCCTTCTTCCATCCTTTCATGTATTCGATAACGGGGCTTGCATCCTCCAGAGCCAGGGGGAACGGAAACTCGTCTGTTTCTTTTCCGTCCACCAGGTATTTCGTACATACCGGTATCTCATCCAGATAACTGAGCACATCGAGTTTAGTGAGTGCCACCTCTGTAGCCGCCTGGACCTGAGCGCCGTAGCGGGAAGCTACTATGTCTATGGGTCCTACTCTTCTGGGCCGGCCTGTTTTAGCACCGTATTCTCTTCCGGCCTCTCTCAATTTCTCAGCTTCTTCTCCAAACATTTCGCATACGAAAGGCCCTTCGCCAACGCAGGTGGAATATGCTTTGCAAACTCCGATAATGTCGGCTATCTTGGCCGAAGGAAGACCGGAACCTATGGGTGCGAAGGCTGCCATGGTATTGGATGAGGTTGTATATGGATAGATCCCGTAGTCCAGATCTCTTAGAGAACCAAGCTGCGCTTCAAAAAGTATCTTTTTACCCTCCTCAGAGGCTTTTTTGAGAAACGCTCCTGTGTTTTTTACAAAAGGCATTATCTTCTTGCACGAGTTTCGGAGCCATTCCTCAAGCATGTCCATGGTGTACGGTTCATGCCCATAAACAGAAGTCAGGGTAAGATCCTTCCACTCCATGATATCCTTAAGGTGTGACAGCAATTTTTCAGGATAGAACAATTCACCTGCCATTACCGTCTTCTTCTGATACTTGTCCGAATAGAAGGGTGCTATACCCTGCTTAGTTGAACCGTATTTTTTGTCTTTTAATCTCTTCTCCTCCAGCTCATCCAGGTCCCTGTGCCATGGAAGAAGGAGCGATGCTCTGTCGCTTATCATCAGGTTGTCAGGGGTGACAGATACCCCCTTGGCTGTTACATCCCCGATCTCACTTATCAGATTCTCCGGATCCAGAGCCACCCCGTTTCCGAGAACGTTTACGACTCCCTTTCTGAATATTCCCGACGGAAGAAGATGAAGGGCGAACTTGCCCAGTTCATTCTCTACGGTATGCCCGGCATTTCCTCCTCCCTGGAATCTGACAACTATATCGTATTCACCGGTAAGAAGATCCACCATGCGGCCTTTTCCTTCATCTCCCCAGTTGATCCCTACGATTGCACAATTTGACATATACTTAGCCTCCCGTAATAAATTCACTTAAAAAATGCCAAAAGCGGCATTGCTGCCGCATAAAAAATTATTAACTACAACAAATGGATATTGTTCTCTTCACATATCTTCACATGTTCCATGGGCCATACTGATACCTGCACCTCGCCTATGTGAGCCTTCTTTAAAAAGTACATGCACAGCCTGCTCTGACCGATGCCTCCTCCTATTGTGAGAGGCAGTTCGTCTTCTATGACAGCCTTCTGGAAGGGAAGTTCCGCCCTCTCCATGCAGCCTGCCAGTTCAAGCTGTCTCTTCATGGCTTCTGCATCCACTCGGATACCCATGGAACTTATCTCAAAGGATCTCTCCAGAAGATCGTTCCAGAGGATGATATCTCCGTTGAGTTCCCAGTCATCGTAGTCCGGTGATCTTCCGTCATGCTTCTTGCCTGACTTCAGAGCTCCGCCTATCTTCATGAGGAAGATGGAGCCATACTCTTCGCATGCCTTGTCCTCTCTCTCCTTGGGAGTCAGATCCGGATATCTGTCTTCCAGCTCCTGAGTTGTTATGAAGGTTATCTCGTTGGGTATCTCGGTCCTGACGTCCCTGTAAAGTCTGTTGACGTAATCTCCGAGGTTCTTGATACCGTCGTATATTGTGATGACGGTCTCTCTGAGATACTTTTCGGCTCTCTGTTCTTTGGTAATGACCTTCTCCCAGTCCCACTGGTCCACGTATACGGAGTGAAGGTTATCCAGTTCTTCGTCACGCCTTAAAGCGTTCATATCTGTATAGATGCCGTATCCCGGTTCCACGCCGTATTTACCCAGAGCCATACGTTTCCACTTGGCAAGAGACTGAACTACTTCCACCTGAAGTTCATCCATATCCTTAAGAGTAAAGCTTACACGCCTTTCTACGCCGTTAAGATTATCATTCAGTCCTGTGCGTGGATCCACAAACAGCGGCGCAGAAACACGTCTCAGTTTCAATCCGTATGCCAGCTCCTGCTGGAAGTAGTCCTTTATTTTTTTGATCGCTCTCTGACTTTCCATTAGACTGAGCGGACTCTCATAGCCTTCAGGAATAAGCAGTTTTCCATATGTTTTTACCATTTTTTCTCCTTGTTATTATTAGGAATCAATCCCAGGTACTGTCATTCAGTGAGTATTCAGTATTAATAGAATCTGCCTGGGCACTAAAAGCCTTATAGAGCAGACTTACATTTCTCTTGTTGTAAGGATCATATTTATCATTCTTTTCATTTTTTGCCTGCTTCACCGGGCCGGCTCCTGTGATGAATGGGTATCTTAATAATTTTTTCATGACGTCCTCCTTACTATCAAATAAAAAAAGCGTCTTAAAGTGAATCTCTATTCACTCCAAGACGCCATTGCCTTACATAGTTATAAAGGAATTTTTTGCATATTCATTTTTAAAAATATGGGTTGATTATATACCTCAGGTAGACCGTTGTCAATACATTTTATTGATTATAAACAAAATATATCCATATTATTCGTATATAACTACAAGAAAATCCGCTAATATTATTGACAAACTCAAAATGACTTTTTATAATTATTTTTTTAATTGTATATTACTTGATCATAAAGGCAGGTAACTGAAATGAGATATACAAAAGATGAAATAATACAGTATGTATCAGAAGAAGACGTTAAGTTCATACGTCTGGCTTTCTGTGATGTCTTCGGAGTCCAGAAGAACATAGCCATCATGCCCGAGGAACTGCCCAGGGCTTTTGAGTACGGTATCGCAATAGATGCATCGGCTATCCGCGGTTTTGGTGATGTAGTAAATTCAGATCTTTTGCTTCACCCGGATCCTGATACTCTGGCAGAGCTTGCTTGGAGGCCTGAGACAGGTAAAGTCGTTCGTATGTATGCTGACATTACCTATCCTGACGGCACACCCTTCGAGTGCGATACCAGGACTCTGCTAAAGCAGGCAATAAAAACGGCAGAGCTTCAGGGGTATGCTTTTGCTTTCGGTGAGGAACAGGAATTTTATCTTTTCAAACTGGATGATATTGATAACAGAACTTATGAACCATATGACAATGCAGGTTATATGGATATCGCTCCCGAGGACCGAGGTGAGAATATCAGGAGAGAGATATGCCTGACTCTCGAGAAGATGGGAATACACCCTGAAAGATCACACCACGAAGAAGGTCCCGGTCAGAACGAGATCGATTTCAGATATTCAGATCCTCTGACAGCTGCAGATAACGCTCTGACTTTTCAGATGGTAGTTAAGACCATTGCAAGGAGAAACGGTTTGTATGCTGACTTTTCTCCTAAGCCACTAAAAGATGCTCCCGGTAATGGCTGCCATATAAACGTGTCTGTCAAACCCTCTGATAATTTTGTGAATCTAAATTATATGATAGCAGGTATTCTGGATAAGATACAGGAAATGACTCTGTTCTTCAATCCTAAAGATGAGTCCTATTCCAGATTCGGAGGAAATAAGGCTCCGCGCTACATTTCCTGGTCTGCCGAGAACCGTTCTCAGCTCATAAGGATACCAGCCGCTCAGGGAGAGTACTGCAGAGCAGAACTCAGATCGCCGGATAATCTGGCTAATCCCTATCTGTCATTTGCCCTGCTGATCCACGCAGGTCTGTATGGCATAAATAACAGATTGGCACTTCCTGATCCTGTCAATGAGAACCTTCAGAATGCAGATCCCGAAATCATACGCAACCTTAGAAAACTTCCGGAAACACTTAAGGAAGCTGCTTCACTTGCCAACAGCAGCAGCTTCGTTAAAAGTCTGATACCCCAATCGATAATAGATACCTACAGCAAATAAAAAAGCGGCCAAGGCCAGTTCGGAGAATGGAGGTGATGAGACAAATGCTAGAACTGTCATACAGCGTACTCATAGTCTCATCTTCTGAAAAATTTAATAAAGTTTTTTCAGAACTGCTCTCTGGATCTGCTTTCAGGCGTGTCAGTTTTTCTTCCAGTGTCAGCAATGCAAAAAGAGAATTAGCTGAAAGAAGTTACGATGTCATCATAATCAACTCCCCTGTTCACGACGACGCCGCTGAAAGATTCACCTACGACATTTCCAAACGCTCTGATTGTGTAGTAATGTTTGCAGCTGATAATAAACTTTACGCGGATTACTACGAAAAGATGACACAATGCGGAGTATTCCTCCTGAGGAAGCCCTCGACCCGAGCACTTCTGGAATCGGCAATATCGTGGCTTTGCACTGCCCGCGAAAGAGTAAGACGAACAGAAGCAAAAGAACGTTCTGTAGATGATAAGATGCAAGAGATAAGATTAGTCAATCAGGCAAAGTGGAAACTTATAAGAGAGCGTGGCATCGATGAGAGTGAAGCTCACAGGATCATACTTAAGATGGCCATGGACAGATCCACGACCAAGGCAGAAGTCGCAGAAATAATTCTTTACAACAAAAAATGAAGCCAATTATTTCTTCCACGTTGATCAGGGGTCTTAGGGTCCGCCCTAAATCTGCGTTTGTACGATTTGGGAGTACAAAGGCTTTGCTTGCTAAACTTCGCCGGATGGATCGAGGCTCATTT